>JANMKS010000217.1:0-4195 GCA_031372155.1 Sphingomonas sp. | reverse complement strand
GTCGACCATGCCTTTGCCAGCCATCTGCCGCAGCCAGAAATTATGGAACGCGATGCCCGCAACGGGTCGTCCGTATGTTCCGAAAGGATGGATGTAGCGTTCGCCGATCGCGCCAAAGTCCTGAAAATCAATGCCGAGTTTAAAGGTGGCGTGCGTTTCGGCCATGAAGTCGGCTTCATCGATGCCCAGCTGCTCGCAGAAGTGCCGGATGTGCGGCAACGTCGCTTCGCCCACGCCGACGATACCGATCTCTTCCGATTCGATCAGCGTCACGTCGGCAACGCCGGGCAAATGCCGCACCAATGCCGCCGCCGCCATCCAGCCGGCGGTGCCTCCGCCCAGAACGACCACGCGCCTGGCGGGCATCGCAGTCACGGACGCGCCTCGACAGCGATCTGGAACGCCCCCGGCGGTAATGCGCGATCGTCGTACAGATTGATGACCGGACTGTCGGCCCAACCATAGCGCACGATGTCGGCAGATTGCCCGTCGCCCTGCAAGATTACGGTCGCGCCGGCCGTGCGCGCACGCGCAAATCGGCAATCGGTCCGGTCCTTGTTGCAAAGCTCGAACGCAAGCGCCTGGTCGCCGCTCCAACTGTGCAGAGCGCCGGAAACATGGTCGAATGATACCACGATGCTACCGTCAGCCGATCCATGTGCGGTGCGAACGGTGGGCAGCGCACTTTGCGTGTCACCGTAAGCAATTGCGCCCGCCGCTGCCGCAAGACGTTGTCCCACCGCCTGTTTGTTTGCGGGGTGAACGTCGGTGCGTTCGCCGATATCGAATGCCGGAACGATCGCCGCGTGGCGGTCGGCCAGCACGGCTTGACGCTGTTCCTCGCGCAGATCTGCCCAGCTGCTGCCTACGGGCTTTGCCGCATAAGCACCGAAATTGGCCAGCCCGACCACAAGGAAAGGCAGGTCGGCTTGCCGGAATTGCGCGCGCCAGCCCTTCATCAGCAATGCAAGACGGTCGCGATATCCCGTGCTTCCGACGTCGCTTTCGCCCTGATACCAGGCAACGCCCTTAATGCCGAAGCCACCAAGCGGAGCGATCATGCCGTTGTAAAGCGGTCCCCCTACCAGCCACGGCGCAATCTTGGTTCCGCCCCAGCTTGCCGCGACGGCACCCACGGGCACCTTCAGCTTCGCGCGCAACGCACGCGCCATATAGTAACATGCCGCCGAGAACGCCCCGAGTGTCTCCTTTGCCACGGGCTGCCATTGCAAGGGAGCGGCGGTCGTTCGCGCGGCAGTATCGGTCGAGGCACGGGGTATTGTGACCAAGCGGAGCAGGGGGTCGTTGGCCGCTTCGACCTCATTATAGGCGTTGAGTGCGGCGCCGACCTGCATTTCCATGTTTGATTGGCCCGAACACAACCAGACATCGCCGATCAAGAGGTCGCGCGCTTCCACCGGGTTGCCGTCGGCACCGGTCACGATCAGGTCGATCGCACGTGTGCTTGCCGCTCGGGACGACAGTGTGACCTGCCAGCGACCATTGGCATCGGCACGTGTCGTTGCCCGCTCGCTCCCGAGGGTGAGCGTCACGCGCTCGGCCGCAGCGGCGGTCCCGAAGATGACGATCGGCCGCTCGCGCTGCAACACCGCATGATCGACGAGCAGCGGTGCCAGCACGGGTCGTGCGTCCGCTCGCGCCGTGGCGGCCGCCGCCAGCAGGACTGCAACGGCAAGTTTCAAGGCAGGACGCTCAGGCGGAACAGGGCCGTTTCGAAAGGCGCCAGCTTGACCACAAGCGCCTTGGCCGTGTCGCCTGCCGCGCGCTTTGCCCAGACATCGCGGACGGCATAGTTCACGCTCGACAACCGCGCTTCCTTGCCGAATGAATCATCCTTCAGGTCGAAGCGTTTCCAGTCGAACGTCATCGCCTGAGCGCGTCCGGTTCGGTTGAGAAACGCGATCGCCCATCCGCCGCCGTCGAGCGGCTTTGCCCACACCTCGATCTCGGTGCCCTTCACCCATGGCAGGGCCGGTATGCCCAGCTCGTCCTGGTCGATGGCAATGACTTCCCGGTCGGTCAGGATCGCGGCGAGCCCGGGTTTCATCGTCTCAATATTCGTCCCCGCGATCAGCGGTGCCGACAGCATCGCCCACATCGTGAAATGCGATCGATCCTGCGCGAGCGAGGGCATGTTGCCCACTTCCATCATGTCGGGGTCGTTCCAGTGGCCGGGTCCCGATGCCGTCCGGATCGCGGCCTGCCGGTCAAGGATCGACAGAAATCCCGATGAGAACCAGGCACCATGATTGACCACGCAATCCCAGCAATTGATGATGTCGCCGGTCGTCCGCCACAGGTGCCCCACGTCGCGCGCCCATTCCCACGGCTTGCTGTCGCCCCATTCGCAGATCGAGAAGACCATCGGTCGTCCCGCCGCGCGGATGGCGTCGCGCATCGTGCGATAGGCTTCCTGGGGATTGCGTTTGGCCGCACCGTCACCGGTGCTGCACCAGTCGTACTTCAGATAATCGACACCCCATTTGGCGTATTGCCGCGCGTCGGCATATTCATGTCCCTGGCTCCCCGGGCGGCCACCGCAGGTCTTGCTTCCCGCGTCGGAATAGATGCCCAGTTTCATGCCCTTGGCATGAACATAGTCGGCAAGCGCCTTGATGCCCGCCGGGAACCGAATGGGGTCCGCCTGGATATTACCGTCTGCGTCGCGTTCGCCGTGCCAGCAATCGTCGATGTTGACGTACGCATAGCCCGCGTCGCGCATGCCGTTTTCCACCATGCGATCGGCAGTCGCGCGGATCAGCCGTTCGTCGATGTTGCAGGCATATTCGTTCCAGCTGTTCCAGCCCATCGGCGGGGTGTCGGCAAGCCCCTCGAACTTCTGAGCCGAGGTCGCGACCGGGAGGGCGACTGCCAGAAACGCACAGGCAAGCCCGCACAACGCCGTCCAACTTGTCATCGGCTCACTCTCATCGGTCAGATTTCATCGAGCAGCGCACAGATCTCGCCGCGCAGGTTGGCGTCGCGGGTCACGCCCCGGCGGTCGAACAGCACATGCTTGCGCAGATCGATTTCATACTGCGGCCATTTCGGCAGACCCTCTGCATTGGGATCGCCCGTCTTCACGAAGTTCACCCAATAGTGCTGCATCGAAACGCCCGGGGCGATCGGCACGTCGTCGAAAATATATCGCAATTCTCCCGCGTGCGTCGACAGCGCATCATCCGGGAGGTCGAATTCGTAGCGCCATACGGGCGAGCCGGTACTTGCGAGCAGGTCCGCCATCCGTCCCGCCGGACAGCGGAAAATCCAGTCGGTCGCGACCTCCAGCTCGGGATGCCCCAGCCGCTTGTCGTGCGGCCTGGCCGCATTGCCGAAATCATAGAATCTTTCGGCGCGGGCCGCATTCGCACCAAAGATGGGGCGCAGTGCTTCCGGAAATCGGGCGGACCCGGCCGACGGCCCGAATTCGGCACGATTGCTGCCGATGAGCAACGGCTTTGCCCCGGCCGCTTTCAGCAACGTTCGCAGATCCTGTGGTATCACCGCGCCGTCAATCGTTGGCCTGACCCACAAGGCATCGTCTGTCGGGATCGCAGCATCGTGGAGCTTTCGGTCGACTGCGAGCAGCGCTTCGGTGGTCGCCCCCCGCAACGTGTCGATCGACGCAGCGCCGCCCATTAGCACGCTCGCCTGCTTGCCCAGCGCCCTTGCCTCAACCAGCGATCGCGCTGCCATGCCAAAGCCGGGTGTGCCGCTTTCCATGATTGCTCGTGAGAACAATCGTTTTGCAGACGGTGCCGCGAGGAGCAGGCCGACATCCTGCGACCCCGCACTTTCGCCCGCAATCGTGACGTTCGCAGGATCGCCGCCAAAATGCGCGATGTTCCGCTGCACCCACTCGAGCGCCGCGATCTGGTCCAGCAGCCCGAAATTACCCGATGTGCTGCCCGGCGCCAAAAAGCCGAAGATGCCGAGCCGGTACTGGATCGCGACCAGCACGATCCCGCGGCGCGTGATCGTGCTGAGCGCGCTGTCACCCGCTGAGCCCGCACGGTTCGATCCCCCGTGAATCCAGACGAGCACGGGCCGCTTCCCAGTGAGCGCAGGCGTCCGCACATCCAGCGTCAGGCAGTCTTCGCTGGCATGGCTGTGATCATAGGTGTTCCACCCGTAATCGTTCTGCGGGCACGCCGGGCCGCGCGCCGTCGCCTCA
>JANMKS010000193.1:0-1922 GCA_031372155.1 Sphingomonas sp. | reverse complement strand
GGCGATGCCGCAGCCAGCTTTGCGCCCGTCGGCTGGCTCAATCTCCATCTCGCGGTGGCGGGTATCGAACGGCTGCTCGAGCTTTTGCCGGGCGATCGTTCGTCGGGTGTCGAACGGCATGAGTATAATCGCCGGATGGCGTTAAGCGCGGAACGGGTCGCGGATTTCGTGGGCGCACAGGTCATGCTGACCGGCCTTGCCCCGGAACACGCGCCCACACTGCAGCGCACGATCGAGCAGTTTTGTCGCCGTCGGCGATTGATACCTATGGAGGACGACGTCGTGCCGCGCGATTACTGGCTGCAATTGCTCGACGGGCTTTTTCCCGACGCGAACGACGCGCCGCATATGCGCGCGATCGAGCCCGGGATCCGCGATCGCCATTATCGGGCCGAGCGTCGGCACATGGCCGCCGCGCTTCAACTGTCGCGACCTTACGCGGCCATGTTCCGTGAATTGATTGGCGAGGCTTCGTGACGAACGCGCGTATCCGATCGGTCGTCATCGTCGGTGGCGGAACTGCGGGCTGGATGGCTGCAGCGGCAGCGGCGCGGTTCCTCGACGACGGCTCGCGGACGATTACCCTGATCGAATCCGATGCCATCGGGACTGTGGGCGTCGGCGAAGCGACAATTCCGCCGATCCTTTCGTTCAACCGGATGCTCGGCATCAACGAAGCCGAATTCGCGCGAGAAACCAAGGCAACGTACAAGCTCGGCATCGAATTCGTCGACTGGGGCGCGATCGGCGAGCGGTATCTGCACCCGTTCGGCGAATATGGTCGCGACTTTCAGGGTGTGGCGTTTCATCAGTATTGGCTCAAGTTCCGTGAGGGGGCGGACCTGTCGGACCTCTCGCGGTATTCGATGTCGTCGGTTGCCGCCCTTGCCGACCGCTTCGCGTCGCCTTCTCCGGACCCACGCCAGCCGTCCAGCCAGATCGGCTATGCGTACCAGTTCGACGCGGGCCTCTATGCCGCGTTCCTGCGGCGGCGCGCGGAGGCCGACGGCGTGCTACGCATCGAGGGCAAGATTTCGCACGCATCGCAACGTGCCGAGAACGGCTTTGTCGAGAGCGTCACGCTCGACGACGGCCGGGTGGTCGCGGGCGACCTGTTCATCGACTGCTCCGGGTTTCGCAGCCTGTTGCTCGGCGAAACGCTTGGCGTCGGCTATCGCGACTGGTCGCACTGGTTGCCATGCGATCGCGCGGTCGCGGTCCCCTGCGAGCGAACCGAGCCACTGCATCCTTACACCAGGGCAACCGCGCGTGAAGCAGGATGGCAGTGGCGCATTCCACTGCAACATCGCACGGGCAACGGCTATGTCTTCAGCTCGGCTCACCTCAACCCGGACGAGGCCGAGCGCCTGCTGCTCCAGCGGCTGGACGGCCCGGCCACTGCACCCGCGCGACATCTGTCGTTCACCGCCGGTGTGCGTGAGAAATTGTGGGACAAGAATGTCGTCGCGCTCGGCTTGTCGGGCGGGTTCATCGAACCGCTCGAATCGACGAGCATCCACCTCATTCAGACCGGCATATCAAAGCTCTTCTGGCTGTTCCCCGACCGTGCCATCAGCGATGTCGAACGCGATACCTACAACCGCCTGATGAGCGAACAGTTCGAATATGTTCGCGACTTCATCGTGCTGCATTACAAGGCGACTGCGCGCGACGACACGCCCTTCTGGCGATCGGTTCGCGACATGACGATTCCCGACAGCTTGCGACAGAAAATCGAGCTTTTCCGGGAAAAGGGCCGTGTCCTGCGTTTCGACCACGATCTGTTCGCGGTGCCGAGCTGGGTCGCGGTCATGATCGGGCAGAACATCGTACCACGAGGATATGATACGCTGGTCGATGCGATGGATGGCGACCGCGTCCGCGCCGCTATGGCACAGCTTGCCGAAGGCTATCAGCGCCAG
>JANMKS010000178.1:0-2255 GCA_031372155.1 Sphingomonas sp. | reverse complement strand
GCTTTAGCTAGGCGCTTGCGCCGCGCTCGGCAATTGCACAGTTGGCGCTTGGGCCTCCGCAAGCTAGCGTTGCCCGGGAACGGGGAATCGCATTGGGTCGTGATGAAAACGCTGACGGTTCGCCTGCGCGGTCCGTGATCGTGGTGACCGCGCCCGGGTCGGAGGCGCTGGCGACCGACATCCGCGCGCTTGGCTGGACAGTCGCGATTCTCGACAATCTCGACAATCGCTTCAGCGACCGTTCGGCGCTCTGGATCGTCGACCTCGACACGCCGCCCGCCGCCAATCTGCAGCCGCTCGCAAAGCAGGTCGAAGCTGCGCGTGGTGCATTGCTCGTCGTCGCCGATTCGCGTGCGGGCGGGCTCGACGCGCTGATCATGCAGGGGGCGACGCATTACTTGCCCCGGCCGTTCCAGTCCGCCGATCTCGCGCGCGCGCTTCTGCTCGCCGAACGTCACGTCGATCGGCTTCGCGGCCGCAGCGAGCGCCGTATCACTCGTGAGCCGACGTCGCGTACCGAAAGCGAAGGCACGGTTCGCAAGCGGGTCAGTCATCGCCTCACCGCCAATCCCTCGCCGCTGACGCTCTTCCTGATCGCCTTCACACGGTTCGACATGATCAACGCGGCCTTCGGTCGCTCCACCGGCGATGCGCTGCTCGACGCGGTCGCGGGGCGCATAGAAGCACTTCTGCCGGCAAATACAGCAGCCGCTGCGTCGCTCTCGCGACTTGCCGGGACCGAATTCATCGTCACGCTCGAGGGGCTTCGCATTGACCAGCAGCGCGCGCTTGCCGAAATGATCGTCGACCGGGTCGAACGGCCCTTTCTTGCCGAAGGGCACATGGTCACGATCGGTTGCCGCATCGGGATTGCGCGCAGTGAACCGGGCGATGATGCCACACGGCTGATGCGCCGCGCCGGTGCCGCGCTTGCCAACGCGCGCGCGTCCGAGTCGGCAACGGTCTGCGTCGTCACATCAGCAGATGAAGGCGCGGCCCTGTTCGACACCAGCCTCCAGGCCGATCTTCGCCGCGCGCTCGATCGCGACGAGATCGAAATCCTGTTCCAGCCGCAGCTTTCGGTCAGCACGGGTACCATCGTCGGCGTCGAAGCACTCGCGCGCTGGCGGCATCCCGATCACGGTGAACTCGCCGCATCGACCCTGTTCGCGGTCGCCGAGCGATCCGACTATCTGACCGCGCTGTCGGGGCATGTGCAACAGCGCGCGGCGGCGATCGCGGCGGCATGGCCGGACGCGCTCAACCGCCTGCGACTCGCCATAAACCTGACCGCCGCCGACATCGCCCGCCCCGGCTTCGTCGAAGGTTTTTTCGCGATGATCGAGGCGACCGGTTTCCCCCGCAAACGACTGACAGTCGAGATTACCGAAAGCGGCCTCATCGACGACCTCAACCGCGCGTCGAATGTTCTGGCACAGTTGCGCGCGGGCGGATGCCGCGTCGCCATCGACGATTTCGGTACGGGGTATTCCAGCCTCGCATATCTCAACGCCCTCCCGCTCGATTACCTGAAAATCGACAAGCACCTCGCGCAGAACATCGCGGGGTCATCACGCGACCGTGTCGTCGTGCGCGGCGTGATCGACATGGCGCGTGCGCTCGGACTTGCCGTCATTTCCGAAGGCGTCGAGACCGATCAGCAACTGGCATTGCTGGCGGCCGAAGGGTGCAACTACTACCAGGGGTTCCTGTTCGCCGAAGCGGTCGGTGTCGAGGAGCTCGTGCGACTGGTTGCGGGGTAGCACGTACGGAGGGAAGCCCTTCCCGCTTTCTCAGCTTAATATCTTCGCCAGCCCCTTCGACAATTGCAGCGCGCCGTTCAGCCGCGCTTTCGCCCCGTCCCATTCGCGCGAGATGCTGAGCTTCATGTCGGGCCGCAACCGCGCCACACCCTTCAACCGGTCGACATAGGCAAGAAGCCCGGCGGTATCGGGGAAATCGTCGTTCCAGAACGAGACCAGCGCGCCCTTCGCCCCCACGTCGAGTTTCGCGATCCGTGCCGTGCGGGCGTTGAGCTTGATACCCATCAGCGTCAGCAGGTTCTCGGTCGGCTCGGGCAGCGGACCGAACCGGTCGATCATCTCGGCGGCAAATGCCTCGATATTCGCGGGTTCGCTCAGCTCGTTGATCCGGCGATACAGCGACATGCGCAGGTCGAGGTCGGGGACATAGTCCTCGGGGATCAGGATCGGTGCGTCGATCGTGATCTGCGGGCTGAACTCGGCGCGCTCGGC
>JANMKS010000156.1:0-1600 GCA_031372155.1 Sphingomonas sp. | reverse complement strand
ATCGTTTCAACGGCACTGGTTGCATCGATCGAGCGGAGCCGGACGACTTCGGTCACGAACTGGTTGCGCGCCGCACCCCCGCTGCCGACGCGCCCAGGTTGCGCTGCGGCGGTGTCGACCGGCTGAATGCGAAACGCGCCGCCCGACGTCGGCACGGCGACAAGACCGTTGGCGCGCAGCGTGGACAGGAAAACCTCGAAATATTCGGAGCGCGACAGCGGGCGATCGGTAACGACCGAAACCTTGCCCGCGACCCGGCTGTCGATGATGAAGGTGCGCCCCGTCACGCGCGCCGCGTCTTGAATGAACGCGCGGATGTCGGCGTCGCGCAGGTTCAGCACCTGCTGAGCCGGCGCCGCTGTCGCACAAAGCAGCAGGATCGGAAGAGCGAGCCGCTTCACCGGCTGGCCTGCGTCGTCAGCGTCATCGCCTTGCCGCGCCGTTCGACCGACATCGACACGAGTCCGCTGGCCGGCGTCGCCTTCATTGCAGTCATCAATTCATCCACCGATGTGATCGCTTGTCCGTTAATGCCCGTCAGCACGTCGCCCGGCTGAAGCCCGGCGGACTGGAATGCAGTGCCTGTTCCTTTGGGGGAGACAACGAAGCCGGTTACCTGGCCGTTTTCCAGTCGTGGCGCATAAGCGACATCGCTGGCAAGCGCGGCAGCGGGCGGCGCTGGAGCGGCTGCGCCAGGCGGTGCCGCAGATTGGCCAACCGGCTGAGCAAGCGGAGCCGCCACCGACTGATCGAGGAAAACCTGTTCTTCGATCCCACCGCGATCAATCGTAACGCTGTCGAAGGAAACCGATTTCAGTTTGACACCGGGAACGATCTCGTCGCCCACGGCATAGCTCGACTGCACGCCATCGGGCGTCGCAATAATCGCCGATCCGCGCCCCGCTGCCTGATCGACGCGAATGCCGAACAGCTTGATCGCGAGACTGGTAACGACAGCGGGCCCGGTGCTTCCGGTCAACCGGAAAAACGGGTCGAAGCGGGTCAGCAGCGACGGATCGCCAGCCGGCGCCACGCTTTCAACCTTCCAGTTTCCGACAGGGCCGATCGGCGCGACGGCAGCCCACAAGATGCGCGCGACCTGCCCCGCAAGCAGCGTGAGCAACACGATTTCTGCAAGCGTGTACGGAAAGCTGCGCGGCATGCGTCGCAACAGCCGCGCCAAACGGGGGTCGAGTGCCAGTCTCATTCGTAGTCCCGCCCTTACAGAACTTGGTTAAGAGCGTCTATCACCGAATGACTTCAAGCAGGTGCACCGTTGCCGTCACAATTTGAGCGAAGCCGAAACCGCAAGCGTCGTTCCCACGTCATAGGTGTTGACGTCGATGCGATTGGATCCCGACCGCTGGAACTCCTCGTGCTTGCGCCCCGTGATGTTGCGCGCCTCGAACTTCACCTCGAGTGTCTTGCCCATCACCTCGAACCCTTCGCGCGCCACAAAGTCGAGGCGCAGGCCGGGGCGTTCGATGACGTCAGGCTGAGGCGGGGTGCCGTTGAGGCCACGGCTGACGACGCGGTCGCTGGCGTAGGTGACGAGGATTGTTTGTTGCGACAGATGATCCTGCGCCTCCAGCCCGACCTG
>JANMKS010000093.1:0-14571 GCA_031372155.1 Sphingomonas sp. | reverse complement strand
GCGGGCGTGCGCTTCTGGTTCTGACCGGTTGGGGCGGGTTTCTGCTACCCGCCCGCTCCGCCCGTATCCGCTACAGCTTCCACCCCGCTTCAATCAGGAACGTTCGCTGCGGATAGGGATGGAAGACCCAAGCACGGTCGTTGGTGATGTTGTCGACGCCTGCGGAAATCCGAAAGCCGCCGGGCAAGTCCAGGTTGAGCTTGGCATCGATCGCGAGCAGCTCTGACGTGTAGCCGAAGGTATCGCCGCGCTGTTTTCCTTCCAGGTCGGTGTTGGGCCGTGACGCGTATCGCCCGCCAAGTGCGATCTGCAATTGATCGCTCAGGTCGTAACGCAGATTGGCGTTGAGCCGGTAGCGCGGGATGCGCGGAAAGAACACGCCCTCCGAACTCCGCAGCGCGGCGTTTCTGACAGTGCGGCTGTCGTTGAGCGCCCCGTTGGCATCGATGTTCATGCCCGCAATCGGCCAGTCGCGCGCCTCTGCAATCAATTCCAGGCCGTATTGCCGCGTCACATCGATGTTCTTGAACGAAGAGGTAATGACGCCGAACTGGTTGAAGCCCTGCACCGAGAAGATCGTGTCCTTGACGCGCTGGTAGAACACCGACCCGGTCAGCTTCAGCACCCCGAAATCATGCGCGAGGAGGAGGTTTGCATCCTGGCTCTTCTCGGGCCTCAGGTTCGGATCGAAGCTGTTGACGTTGAAACTGCCATCTCCGTTCAGGCTGCCCTGAAACAGCTCGCCCACCGTGGGGAAGCGCGTTGCGGTCGCGAGGCTGAGCTGGACGTGCGTACGTGCGCCGATGGCCAGTTGCCCCGACAGGGTCGGATTGATCGCATCGTCGCTGCGCGCAGCGTAATAGTTGAAGACCGGTCGCCCCGCTGTGCCGACACGTCCCAATCCGCCGGAGAAGGCGCGCCAATTGTCGTAGCGGACGCCGGCAGTGATCGACAGATCGGGCGAAAGGATGAGCCTGTCCTCGACCCACGCCGCAAGCTGGCGCGTCTTGCCGAACGTCTGGCTGGCGAACGTGCCGTTCGCACCCGACAACCAGTTCACGGTGTTCGTCCGCAGCAGGTCGGTGCGATAAAGGTTCGCCGTCCCGCCGAAGGCCAGTTCGTTGCGATCGGTCTTTGATTCGAACGTTGCGTCGGCGGTGTACCACCCCGTCGGACCCTGGATCGCATTGGTGCCCGCGCCCATGTTGAGTCCGGAAACGTAACCGTTCGAGGTGCGTGTCGAGCTTGCCGCGATTTGATAAGTCGAAAAATTCAGGCGCGCGGTCAGCGGACCGATCGGTGCTTCAAGCTTCAGGCCAGCGAGCCATTCGTGGCGGCTGGTGCGCGACCAGTTTGCGCCGGTCGCGTTCCAGTTGCGACCGAGCGTCGTCACCCTGCCCTCGTACACGGGCTTTCCCGAGGCATCGCGCAGATAGCTTTCGGGCGCATATTGCCGGTCGAGGTTCCACCAGTAGATAAAAAGCGCCTGTGCTTTGTACACGCCGTCGTCATACCCAAGCTTCAGCTTGGTCTGAGACTGGGTGATGTCGGCGGGTGATTGCGCGGCAAAGATCGGTGCCGGATCGTTCGCCAGGACGGTGCCGCTGGGACGGGCGGTCGTCGTGGGCACGCCCGATGCGGTCACAACGCGCGTCAAGCTGTCGGGGTCGATCACCGCGCCGGTCACGACCGTTCCGGCCGCCGCGCCCGCCGCCGGCGTCAGATAATACCAGCTCATCGGCTGGCCGCGATTTTCGAGCAGCCGCGACGAGAAGCGGAGCGACAGCGGACCGTTCTCCTGCTTCAGGGCGAAACCGCCCTCCAGCGAATAACCCCGATAGGTTTTGTCGGTGCTGTATTGTTTGAATGTCTCGGCAAATCCTTGAGCCGTCGCAAATGCTTCGGTCCCTTCGGGATCCTTGGTTGTGATGTTGACGATGCCGCCCATCGAATTGCCGACATAGCGCGACGAATAGGGACCATAGACGATGTCGAATTGGCGGACTTCGCCCGGACCGACGGCTCCCCATTTGGGTGAGAATCCGAACGAATTTCCCAGGAAGTTTGCGACCACGAAGCCGTCGAGCATGACCAGCGTGCGCGCGCTCTGCGTCGAGTGCGTGCCGCGGAACCCGGGCACGCCGTTGCTATCGCCGGTGAAGCGCTTTCGCACGAAGAAGTTCGGCGCGTATTTCATGAGGTCTTCGGTGTTGAATGCGTTCACGCCCGCGAATTCTTCTTCGCCCAGCGACACCGCGAGGCCGCGTGGCGCGATTTCGATCGGACGGTCACGTTGTCCGACGACAAGGATAGAATTGTCGGTATCCGTGGCTGCCTCGGCAGCGGCGGGAACCGGAGCGTCTTCGGCAAGGGCAGCGGTGCTCGCAAAGGCGAGCGCGACGCACGAAACGTGCGCGAAATATCTCGAAGTCATCGACAGGATTCCTGAATTGAAGTGCAGTCAGCCCGCGCCTTTTGCAGCGCAGGCGGCTCAATTCAGGGCGGGCGGTCCGGTCGATGGCGGAGGAGGCGCAGCGAGGCCGTGCCCGACACTGACCGCTTGCATGGCGAGCAGCGCGACTACATCAGCGACAATGTTTTGAAGCGGCGGGTAAATCGTGGGCGTTTCGATAAAGCCAAGGGCCAGAACTGAAAAGCCGCATGGCTGCGAGTGATGTGCGCCCGAGGGGGATTTCTCATGACTCTTGCCCGTCGCCATGAGCATCTTGGGATGTACTATGGCATCGGCGCAGATAATCATCCGCACAGTACCGTCGCGCTCGAAAACCGGCATCCACCCGGTTGGGACCAGCGCGCGCATCAGCACGGCGCACGCAATCAGCGCAATCGGAAAATGCCGGAAAAGGCCCCTTTTGTATTCCACCCCGCCGACGAAAATGCACGGCTTGGCATTACGAGGCAAGTAACCATTCTTTAACTAGAGGTACTACGAAGACTGGCGCTCCGGCATGCCAAACGGAGCAAGTTCATGTTTGTTTTGAGCAAATCACTCGCGATGTGCGTGAGCGGTGCGCCCGCTGTCCCGCGATGATGCAATCGTTGGTCATTTTTCCACACTCGACGCCCGGCGTTGCAGTCTTCAGTCCCCCACGAATGCGAATGGACTGACGCCGCGTTCGCGTTCGTTGAAGACCAGCGGGCGTGACGCGGGTGGTGCCGCGCGCTGAGGACAGTTTTGACGAAGGCAGGTGCGGCACCCCAGCCCGACCGGCGTCGCCTCGCCGTGCTTCAGGTCGAAGCCGCGCGCCGCCGCCATCGTCGCCGCAAGCCCGGCCTCCACGCCTATGCCGATCGAAAATTGTGCCCGCACCTGACCGATGTGCCCCCCCTGCGGGCTGACGGTGCGCGCGAGAGTGAACCAACGCGTGCCGTCCTCCAACTCCACAAGCTGCCGCACCAGCCCGCCCGGACGATCGAATGCGCTGTGCAATGCCCACAAGGGACAGCGACCGTCGGCCTCTATCAGCGGCGACCCGCTAGCCCCGGCATAGCGTTTCGATGCCTGTCCGGCGCGGTCGACGCGAATCATGAAGACAGGCAGCCCCCGCGCACCGACCCGGCTGAGCGTCGTCAGCCTGTGCGCAACCTGTTCGAACCCTGCACCGAACCGCCGCTGCAACAGTTCGATATCGTAGCCGGTTGCCTCACAGGCGCGAACGAAGCGCGCGTACGGCATCATCAGCGCCGCCGCCCAATAGCTTGTCAGGTGGCGGCGATAGAGGCGTTCTGAGGCACGATCCGCAAATGCTCCGCCTGCGACCAGCGCGTCGACCTCCGCCTTCGTCTCGAGCTGCCCGAGCTGGAACGCCGCGGCAAATGTCCGGCTCGCGGGGTCGAGCAGTTCGGACAGTTGCAATTGCCGCGCATGCAGGTCCAGCCGACGCAGCGTCGCAGGCATGACATCGACCGGAAGAATGCGGATCGACAGCTGATGCGTGACGCGCAGGCGTTCCGCGATGGCGCCGTATAAATCGCCCGAACCCACGCGCAGGTCATCGGCAAGCAGCTCGGCAGATGTGTCCAGGTCGGCGAAGTGATTGCGCCAGCGTTCGATCTCACGCCGGACAGGCGCGATGGGGTCGCTGGCAATCGCACCTCCCTCGCCCCGCGAATCGAAGGCGCGCGCAAATGCTTCGGCCGCGTCGGGAGAGACAGCGATCCACTCCTCGATCGCGGCACGGTCGAGGTGGAGGTCGGCAAATGCCGGATCGCTCAAGCGTCGCCGCAACGCCTCGACGCCGCCGCCCGGTGCCGCGCCGCTGAGCGTCCGGGCATCGAAATCATAGCGCTCTGCCAGCTTCAACATGACGGCTGCGGTCAGGGGCCGCTGATTGCGCTCGATGAGGTTCAGGTAAGACGGTGACACGTCGAGCGCGCCCGCCATCGCGGCCTGCGTCAGTCCCGACGCCCGCCTGATCCGGCGAACGGCATGCCCGGCGAATATCTTGCGGTCGGCCATCTTGGTAGATTGTCACGAACTTTACATGACGACAAGAATTAACTTTGTACGTGCCACGGTATCACAACAAAAGTGACAGAACTTGCTTGCCCGGGTGTTATTCTGGCGTCACCTAGCTGCATCGAAATTGTCATATCCGTGAAAGCTTTCGCATGACCTATCAATCGCAAATTGCCGAACTGGACACGCTCATTACTTCCAGGAATGGCGCGTGGGACGGCATCGGTGCCGAAGCAATCGCACGCATGCGGCTTCAGAATCGCTTCCTGACCGGCCTCGACATCGCACGCTACACCGCTGCGATCATGCGCGAGGATATGGCAGCTTACGACGCCGACGCTGCCAATTACACGCAGTCGCTTGGATGCTGGCACGGCTTCATCGCCCAGCAGAAGATGATTTCGATCAAGAAGCATTTTGGCACCACGAAGCGCAAATATCTTTATCTGTCGGGCTGGATGGTCGCCGCGCTGCGTTCAGACTTCGGTCCCTTGCCTGACCAGTCGATGCACGAAAAGACGAGCGTCCCCGCGCTGATCGAAGAGATCTACACGTTTCTGCGCCAAGCCGATTCCCGCGAGCTAAACCTGCTCTTCCGCGAACTCGACACGGCAAAGAGCGAAGCCGACCGGCGCGCGATCCTCGACAAGATCGACAATTTCCAGACGCACGTGGTGCCGATCATTGCCGACATAGACGCAGGATTCGGCAATGCTGAGGCTACGTATCTGCTCGCCAAGAAGATGATCGAGGCCGGCGCCTGTGCGCTCCAGATCGAAAATCAGGTCTCCGATGAAAAGCAATGCGGCCATCAGGACGGCAAGGTCACGGTGCCGCACGAGGACTTTCTGGCGAAGGTTCGAGCCTGCCGTTACGCCTTCCTCGAACTCGGCGTTGACGACGGCATCATCGTCACCCGCACCGACTCGCTCGGCGCCGGGCTGACCAAGCAGATTGCCGTGTCGAACGAACCCGGTGACCTGGGCGACCAGTACAACAGTTTCCTCGATTGCGAGGAGATCGATCCCGCGACCGCTCGCAACGGCGATGTGATCCTGAACCGCGACGGGAAGCTGCTGCGCCCGAAGCGATTGCCCTCGAACCTGTTTCAATTCCGTCCGGGAACCGGCGAAGACCGCTGCGTCCTCGACAGCATTACTTCGTTGCAGAACGGTGCCGATCTGATCTGGATCGAGACCGAAAAGCCGCATGTAGAACAGATCGCGGGCATGATGGACCGCATCCGTGCGGTCGTGCCCGATGCCAAGCTCGTCTATAACAACTCGCCGAGCTTCAACTGGACGTTGAACTTTCGCCAGCAGGTGTATGACGCAATGGTCGGCGAAGGTCTCGATGTCTCCGCCTATGACCGTGCCGGTCTGATGAGCGCGGATTACGACGACACCGAACTGGGCATCGCCGCCGACAAGCGCATTCGCACGTTCCAGGCCGACGGTGCCAAACGGGCGGGCATCTTTCACCACCTCATCACGCTGCCGACTTATCACACCGCTGCGCTGTCGACCGACACTCTGGCCAAGGCGTATTTCGGCGCCGCCGGAATGCTGGGTTATGTCGCGGGCGTGCAGCGCAAGGAGCTTCGCGAAGGCATCGCCTGTGTGAAGCACCAGAACATGAGCGGCTCCGACATCGGTGACGATCACAAGGAATATTTCGCGGGCGAGGCGGCGTTGAAGGCCGGCGGCGCGCACAACACGATGAACCAATTTGGCTAAGGGCGTGACAGCGGCAAAGCCGCTGTCGTCAGTCGGCCGCTTCGCGCCGCTGCCCGGTCCTCGCGCGCGTTCGAATTAGCTTGCGCTAATCCGTTCCGCGCTCCGACATCCTGGGGAGGATGGCGCCCGTCCGGGAAACCGGGCGGGCGTTTCGCTATGTGCAGAACATGATAGCAGTTGCCCGGGCGACGAGGCCCGGTAAAAGAACGCCGTGGCAACCGCTCCCCATCCCAACACTGCCTTCGCGTCGGGCCGTTCGAGCAAAATGGCGGAGATGGTCGACGCGTTCGATTGGTCACGGCACGCCTTCGGCACGCCCGACACATGGTCGCGCGGTTTGCACACCGCGCTTCAGTTCCTGCTGGACGCCGCATTTCCCGCCGCGATGTGGCTCGGCCCGGAATTGCGCCTGTTTTATAACGATGCCTATGTGCCAATCCTGGGTCCGCGACACCCCGAGGCCTTCGGCAAGCCCGGGCGTGAAGTGTGGGGCGAGTTGTGGGATGTCATCGGACCCCAATTCACCGAAGTGATGCAGACCCGGCGCGGTATTTCGATCGCGAACCAGATGCTGCTGATGACGCGCCACGGCTATGAAGAGGAGACATATTGGGACTACACGTTCAGTCCGCTCGCCGATAACCAGGGGCGTATTGCCGGAATTTTGAACGAAGGGCACGACGTCACCGCGTCTGAGTTGCGGCGACGTCACGACCAGCTCATCATCGAGCTGGACGAGCGGCTGATGCGCGCCGAAACGACTGCCGACACGATCGACAGCGCGCTTGAGCTCGTCGGCCGGGCATTGGGCGCGCAACGTACCGGCTATGGCGAGATCGTCGGCGCGCCGCCAATGCTCGAGATTCAGCGATCCTGGTCGAGCCAGGGGATGCCAGACATTCGTGGCCGCTACCCGCTCGGCACTTTTGGGCGGTTGACCGACGAACTCGCCGCCGGAAGAACCGCTGTCATCGCGGATAATCTGGCGGATCCACGCACCAACGACAGCGAGACGATCGCCCGCTACGAAAGGATCGGCCTTCGCTCCGGCATCGTCGTGCCGGTACTCGACCGTGGCGAATACATGGGAGGCGTCTTCGTCCAGTCGGATGCGCCGCGAAGGTGGGAGGCGCATCAAGTGGCGCTGGCAGAGGCAGCGTCGCGCAGATTGTGGCAGGCGCTCGCCAGGCTCAGGACGGAGACAGCGCTGCGCGAAAGCGAGCAGCGGTTCCGCCTGATTTTCGAACAAGCAAATGATATCATCTTCACTGCCGATATCGATCAGAAGCTGACCGCCGCAAATCCTGCGGGCGCTCGCCTGCTCGGTTACCAGCCCGAAGAACTTGTCGGAAAGTCGATCGCCGACTTCGTCTCACCCAAGGACTTTGAGCAGACGACGGCAATGCTTCGACAAAAATTGGAGCACGGCGGTCATACGCGGCACGAAGTCGGCGTAACGGCGCGCGACGGGCGTCAGATGCGTTGGGAGAACGATTCGACGCTGGTGGTCGACCCGAATGGGCAGGCGATCGGGTTGCTCTCGATCTCTCGCGATGTGACCGAGCGGCGCGCATTCGACGAGCGGCGCGAATTGCTCATCAAGGAACTCAACCACCGCGTGAAGAACACGCTGTCGCTGGTGCAAGGCATCGCGCACCAGAGTTTTCGGGGCGGGGCCGACGCGGGCGACGCCCCGGCCAATTTCTTTGGACGATTGTCGGCGCTTTCGGCGGCGCACGACCTGTTGACCCGCGACCAGTGGGAAGGCGCCACAATCGACGAACTGGTGCGTGGTGCAACCGCTCATGCCGGTGAACTGATCGTCGCAAGCGGTCCGAACTTGCTTGTTACGCCAAAATCGGCTGTTGCACTTGTCATGGCTTTCCATGAACTTACGACCAACGCGGTAAAATACGGTGCGTTGTCGCAACCGCATGGTCGCGTGCGCGTCGACTGGAATACGGACGACGGCGAACGCTTTCAGCTGACTTGGCAAGAAGAAGGCGGTCCCAAAGTGTCGACCCCGACCCAGCGCGGCTTTGGCGTCCGCATGATCGAGCGCGCGCTCGCAAGCGACCTGGGAGGGACCGCGGTCATCGAATTCGCGACTAATGGGATCATCTGCCGGATCGATGCCCCGGTGCGTGGCAAATGACCGCCGCCGGCCTGCGCATTCTGATCGTCGAGGACGAAGCCTTGATCGCGATGATGGCCGAAGATTTGCTTGAGAGCATCGGCTGCGTCGTGACGGCCGTTGCAGGCACGATTGCCGATGGACTGGCAGCCGTCGAACGCGGAGAGTTCGATGTCGCAATGCTGGATGTCAATCTGGACGGCGAGCCCAGTATGGCGATAGCAGACGCGGTGCGGGCGACCGGCAGGCCATATGTCTTCACGACCGGCTATGGCCAGGACGGTGTTTCCCCCGAGCACGCCGCCGCGCCGGTACTCGCAAAGCCCTATGTACTTGCCGATCTGGAGCGAGCGCTGATCGGCTGCGCCGGTCAGGTCGCGGGCGCGAGCTCGATGACGTCGACAAGCGATTCGAACGCCGGATAGGGCAGCACGAGCCGCCAGCGTGCCGGACCGACCCGCTCGACCGCACCGGCCATGTCACGGGTCGCGTCCCGCCCATAGTCGATGGCGTTGCTTTCATCGCTCAACATCAACGTCCCAAGGAAGACACCACGATTCGGCGCGGCGTCGAACACCAGGCCGACGGGGCGCTGTGACCCGCTCGTCTTGGCAAAGCTCTTCACGTCGCCTTCTTTGCCAACGACGCAGTCGAAGGCAGGGTAGGCGGTGTAGGTGGGCATTGCCGCCGATCTCGCGCCCAGCTTTACGACACGGCACCGATATCGTCCCACTGGCAGCGCCGCATCGACAAGGCCTGCGTCGGGTTGCAACAGGGCACCTTCTTGCGCGACGTCCGCCGCGTGCCCGCCCAGCCGTGCGGCATCAAGACCTTCGACGAACGCCGTGCGCCAGTTGCGCAGCCTGTCGATATCGGCCGCCGTTGCAACCCGCTTCCAGTCGGAGGGTACCGGCATGGACGCATTTTGAGGATGGGCACCGGCGCACGCGGTCAGGCACAATAATGCGGCAACGGCAAAGCGTGAATTCATCCGGGCGACCTCTTGACGGCTTTCGCCCCAGCGTAACGCATTGCGACGCAAAAGAAAGTCGTCAGGCCGCGGTCCAGCCGCCATCCATCGAAAGGTTCGCCCCCGTGACCGACGCCGCTTCGTCGCGACACAGGAATACGGCCATCGCCGCGACCTGTTCGGCAGTCACGAACGTCTTCGTCGGCTGCGCCGCGAGCAGAACATCGTTCATGACCTGTTGGCGCGTGAGCCCGCGCGCCTTCATCGTGTCGGGAATCTGGCTTTCGACAAGCGGCGTCCAGACATAGCCGGGCGATATGCAATTGACCGTCACACCGTCGGTCGCGCTTTCGAGAGCGACGGTCTTGCTTAGGCCGACGAGGCCATGCTTGGCCGCAATGTAGGCCGATTTGTTGGGGCTGGCGACGACCGAGTGCGCTGACGCGGTGTTGACGATCCGCCCCCATTTCCGCGCACGCATCCCGGGCAGGGCGTGTTTGATCGTGTGAAATGCCGAGGTCAGGTTAACGGCAATGATCCTGTCCCATTGATCGTCGGGAAACGCATCGATGGGGGCGACATGCTGAACCCCCGCATTGTTTATCAGGATGTCAGGGCCACCCAGTTGGTCCGTGCATGCCCTGACCATCGCCGCGATACTGTCGGGACGAGTCATGTCGGCAGCCGAATATACCGCCTTCGCGCCTGACGACGCCTCCAATGCGGCGCGCTCGGCTTCGATAACCGCTGCATCGCCGAAGCCGTTGATCATCACGCTTGCGCCTTCGGCCGCGAGCGCCCTGGCATAGGCAAGACCGATGCCCGACGTCGAACCCGTAACGAGCGCGGTCTTGCCCCTCAGGAACACCGGCTCAGCGTGCCCCGGCCCAAATGCCGACGGCTGCCGCCTGACGCTGGCGAAGTTCGGCGCGGTAGTTGATGACCGCGACCGCTGTCTCCGCGGGCTTGCGCGATCCCGCGGGCAGCGCTTGGTTTGCATAAGCGGTCACGCGCGCGGCCACCGCGGGGTCGCCCGACCCACTGGGCAGCGACACGATGAATCCTGCGCGCGTGCTCGATTCGAGCATCGCATTCACCTGCTTGGCGTGTGCCACAGCCCAATCGAACGCCAGTGCCGGGTGCTGGCTTGCAACCGCCTGAATGATATTGCCGCGCATCGGGACCGGCACTTCGTCGGTGAGCGTCAGGTCGAGAGCCCGTTGCGCCAGTGCCGGATCGCGAACCGCGCCGAGGTTGCGGTAATAAAGCAGTTTTGCAACCGGGCTATTCTCGGTACGCGCCTTGTCGTGCAAGGCGTCCCACCGCGCGGCGTCGGCGGTATAAGCGTAGATGGCGAGAGCAGGCAGGCGAATCGTGCTCGGCACCTTGTCGGGCGTGGCAAAGCTCTGCGTCGCGTACTGCGTCGCCTGCGCTGTCATCGTCGGGTCATCGAAGCTTCCGAGCACCGGAATGATCGTTTCGCGTAGCAACGCCGTCGACGATGACTCATCGGGCTTTGCGATCCAGCCGACCTTTGCAAAGACCGGAGCCAGCAGCGCCCGCGCCTTCACGCGGAACGCCGCCTGTTGCGGCGCGTCGGTCAGTATCCGGTCCATGCCGGAAAGCTGTCCCGCGATCTGTGCCCATACCAGCGGCGGCGCATCGGGTGATACCGTGTCGATCAGTGACAGGTACTTCTCGACGCCCTGGTAATTACCGTTGGCGAGGCCGTAGCTGTCGGCCACCAGCCCGACCTGGTCATTGAGCCCGAGCGTCGCGAAGTTCGCGCGCAGCTTTTCGAAATGCGACGGTGCGTAAAGCGTCCGGAAATACGCGCTTTGCCCGAAGTTGACGACGGGAAGGCCACAGCCAGGCACAGTCACCTGCTTTGGCGCAGCACCCGATATCATCTCGTTCGTCGGAGCCACGCGCAGTCGCGTATCACCGATCCGAACGGGAACGAGCCACGTCCGCTGAGCCTTCGACGCGGCGTCGAGGCCAAAGCGCCCCTGCGAGAGCGGCAGTGTCGTTTTTCCGCCCGTGCACACCGGCTCCCCGACCTTGATAAGCGGCACGCCCCCCTGCATCGTGAAGCTGTCCATCATCGGCTTGACGGGCCGTCCAGCAGCGGACGAGATTTCTGCCCACAGCTGGTCGGTGACAGTGTTGCCGTATTTGTACTTTGCCATGTAGCTCCGCACGCCGCTGCGGAAGACATCCGGACCGACAGCACCTTCGAGCATGCGGATCACCGCCTCGCCCTTGCGGTACGTGATGTCGTCGAAGGCCTGCGATATCTGGTCGGGCGTTTCGACATGCTGGATGATGGGATGCGTCGTCGCGCGTGCATCACGGGAAATTGCGCCTTGCCGGTCGAAGGCGACGCTTTGCGAGAGCGATCCCCATTCGGGGTTGAGGTCGTCCGACGTCTTCGACGCCATCCACGACGCAAATCCTTCGTTCAGCCACAGGTCGTCCCACCACGACATCGTGACGAGATCCCCGAACCACTGATGCGCCATTTCATGCGCGACGACGTTGAAGATGTCCTGCTTCTGGCTTTCGCTCTGCAGCTTCGGATCGATGAGCAGAATGCGCTCAAAATAGAAGATCGCGCCCCAATTTTCCATCGCGCCAAAGAATTGCGACGACCCCGGCCCGGCAATCATGTCCATCTTGGGCAAGGGATACGGCGTGCCGAAATATTCGTTGTAATGCGCGAGGATACGCTTGGCACTTGCCAGTGCGTAATCGCCTTGGTCGACGACACCCTTGCGACTGATCACACCGATCTCGACATTGCCCGCCTGCACGGTCTTGCGCTCGACGTTGCCCATGCCAAGAAACAGGAGGTAGCTCGACATCTTTGGTGTTTCGGCAAACTTCCACACGGTCTTGCCTGCGGCGTTCGCGCTCTTGGCCGACACCGGCATATTGGAAAACGCCGTCTGTCCGGCAGGCGAGATCGCGGTTAGCGTGAACGTCGTCTTGATGCCCGGCTCGTCCCACATGGGCGCGAATCGACGTGCATCGGGCGCTTCGAACTGTGTCACCAGCATGCGGTCCTTGGACCCGTCGATATTGTCGTAATCGATGGCAAACATGCCCGTCGCCGACCGGTTGATCTTGCCCGAGTAGGTCAGCGCCAGGCTGTGCTTTCCGGCCTTGACCGGCGCGGCGAAGGTGAAGGTCGCGGTCTGGCCTTCGGCGTCAGTCGCGATCGTGCCGGCAATGGTCCCGTCGAGCTTCACGCTCGCGATTGCAATGTCAGCAGAGTTCAGCGTGATTGTTCGCGTGGGTACAGTCACGTTGATCGCGATCGTCTCGCTACCGGTAAACGTCAGCTTCTGCGCGTCGGGTTCGACCGTGATGTCATAGGAAAGCGGAGTAACCCCCGTCGGCAACCGTCCAGGAACCGCCAGTGCAGAGGTGGCACACAACGAGGCCGCGAGCGACAGCCCGCCGAAAATCCGATTTGTCATTGATACTCCTTGACCACCGAGTCGCCCGGCGGGCGAAGAGCGCGACATTATGTTGCGTGGCCCGCTTCGTCTAGCGCTCGTCGGGCCGAAGTTTGCGCCATGCGTAAACCATCAGTATCAGGCATGCTGCGGCTGCCGCCAGATACGGCAGGGGTGGCGAAGCCTCATACAGGCCGACGCCGATCGAGGGGCCGAGCACGAACGAAGCGCCGTTGACCGAGGTCACTCGCCCCGCAACCGAACCCTGCAATTCGGGACCAACCGCGAGTGAAGATCCCGCTGTATACCCGGGGCGCACGAACCCGAACCCGGCCGAAGTGAGGGCAAAGGCCGTCGCGATGCCATAGAGCGTGCCCGCTCCGCTGACGAGCGCGCAGCCGACGCCCGCAAGCGCAAGGCCCGAAATGACAAGCACGCGCGGCGTCAGGTTGAGCAGCGGGATAAGTCCCCATTGAACCAGCAGTGCGGCCCCCGCCCCGGTCATCAGCACGATCCCGATCGATTGCTGGGCCACCATCAGCGGCAGGCCAAGGCGGTCGATGACGAGGAACCCGATCGCCTGCCCCGCCATAGCCTGTGCATGGCCCATGACGAGGCCGATCAGCATCCACGGCCAGATGCGCGGGTCGAGCATGCCGATCCGGGACGTCGACGGGTCAGATGTCGCCGCCGTCACGCTGGCGCCGGTCAGATTGCCGCCGATCGAAGGATAGCTCGTTGCCGCACCGCGCGCATGCAGGCCGGGCGTGTCGTCGGGCAGCCCGCGCCACGCCGCCACCAGAACCAGGAGTCCGGCGAAGGCAAAGAAATAGGCGGGCCCCGCAAGCCCCACGCCCGGCAGGACAAAGAACGGCGCAATCGCCGGCCCAAGAATCGTGCCGAGTCCGAACGCGGACGCAAGCAGAGTCAGCGCCTTTGTGCGCTCGGCCCGGGTGGTCTGCCCCGCCAGCATCGCTTGTGCCGCAGGCGGTGCGGCCGCGCCGAACAGGCCATAGATCACGCGCGCGCCGATAAACCCGGCAATCGTCGTAAGGGGGAGGATCGCTTTGTGAATGCCCGCCGTCAGAACGAGGCCGCAAAGTAGAACCGAGACGGAAAATCCACCGACCCCCAGCAGGACCATGCGTTTTCGCCCGGTACGATCGGACCGGTTGGCCCAGAAAGGCGCGGCGATGACCCAGACAAGCGCGGACACCGAAAACGCGAGTGCAATGACATTGTCGGGCACGCCGAGCGAGCGACCAATGGCAGGCATCACTGATTGCAACGCGGTATTTCCCGCGCCGATCGTCAGCATCACTGCGAAAAGCAGCGCGAATTCGCGGTCGACCCGGGCAGAAATTGCGGCCATCGCTCCTGATACGTCCACAATGCGGGAACGCAACGCCACTTAGATCGCTTGCACATCGCGGTCGTATTTGCGAACGCGTCGACCGCAGATCCACGAGTGCAAGGAATTCGATGCCGACCGCTACGGCCAAGCCGATAAAACGCCCGCGACTTGCACTTCGATTGCCGCGCACGCCCTGGGGAATGTTCTTCACCGGCTTTCTGAAGCACCCGGTGATGGTCGGATCGATCATTCCGTCGTCCGATCGCCTCATCCGCCGCATGCTCGGCCGCGTCGACTGGGCGAACACCAGGCTGTTCGTCGAATACGGTCCCGGTGTTGGCACCTTCTGCCGCCCGATCCTCGATCGCCTGCCGCACGACGCGACGCTGCTGGCGATCGATACCAATCCTGATTTCATCGAATATCTGAACGAGAC
>JANMKS010000075.1:0-4944 GCA_031372155.1 Sphingomonas sp. | reverse complement strand
TGGCGGATCCACTGAAGCTCTTCCTTAATCGCCTTTTGCCGCCCCTCGTCCTCGCGGTCTTCCTGATCCATGCGCTTGGCCTTGGCTTCGAGCCAGGCCGAGTAATTCCCCTCGAACGGGATGCCCCTGCCCCGGTCGATTTCCAGAACCCAGCCGACCACATTGTCGAGGAAATAGCGGTCATGGGTCACGAGGATGACGTTGCCCGCATAATCGATCAGGTGCTTTTCGAGCCATTGCACGCTTTCGGCGTCGAGATGGTTGGTCGGTTCGTCGAGCAGCAGGATTTCGGGCTTTTCGAGCAGCAGACGGCACAGCGCGACGCGGCGACGCTCGCCGCCCGACAGATTTTCAACCGAGGCCTCACCCGGCGGGCAGCGCAGCGCTTCCATCGCAATCTCGAGCTGATTGTCGAGCGTCCAACCGTCGACGGCGTCGATCTTTTCCTGAAGGTCGCCCATTTCGAGCAGCAGCTTGTCGAAGTCGGTGTCGTCGGTCGGCTCGCCCATCTCGGCTGAAATGGCGTTGAAGCGATCGACCATGTCGGCGGTTTCGCGCACGCCGTCCTTGACGTTCTCCATCACGGTCTTCTTGGGGTTGAGCCTGGGCTCCTGCTCGAGATAGCCGACGCGGACGCCCTCCCCCGCCCAGGCTTCGCCGTTGAATTCGGTGTCATAGCCCGCGATGATTTTCATCAGCGTGGATTTGCCCGCACCGTTGACGCCGATGACCGCGATCTTTGTGCCCGGCAGGAATTGCAAATGAATGTTGTTGAGAACCGGCTTGGCGGCACCGGGGAAGGTCTTGGTCAGTCCCTTCATGACATAGGAATATTGCACGGCCATCGGTCGGGTCTTTCGGATCGGAGAGAAAGTGAAGTTGCGCGGCATTTAGGGTGCGGCGGCACCGTTGGCAAACGCCGGGAAGACAGCTAGCCACAGGTCATGAAAAAGCTCCTGATCATCGCGCTCGCCCTTCCCGCAACGTCCCTGGCTCAAGTACCGCCGATGGACGCCCGCGTTCCTGCCTCCGTCACGGTGGATGCCGACGTGGCAAAATTGCGCGATGCCGCACTCGGCGATGAAGTCGCCTATGACATCGTCGAAGGCCTGACGACCGAAGTGGGTCCCCGGCTTGCCGGAAGCCCTGCCGAAGCACGGGCACGCACGTGGGGCGCGGCCAAGCTCAAGGCGCTTGGTTTCAAGAACGTCCGCATCGAGACATATATGATGCCGACGTGGGTCCGCGGTATCGAGACGGCGGAAGTGGTTTCTCCATTTCCGCAAGTGTTGCGGCTGACGGCGCTGGGCAATTCGGGCGCGACGTCGCCTGAAGGGCTCACCGCACCCGTCGTCTATTTCAAGAGTATTTCGGATTTGCAGGCCGCGCCGACGGGCAGTCTTCGCGGCAAGATTGCCTTCGTTTCCAACGCAATGGTGGCGACCCAGGACGGGTCTTCTTATGGCCAGTTCGGTTTTGCGCGCTTTTCGGGCCCCAGTCTTGCCGCGACAAAGGGCGCGGCGGCGATCGTCATCAAGTCGATCGGATCGGATCACGGCCGCGGGCCGCATACGGGTGTTACGACATTTGCAAAAGGCGTGACCCCAATTCCCGCGGCGGCGCTTTCGGTATCCGATGCCGCCAACCTCGAACGTATGATCGCGCGCGGCAAGCCGGTGGTGCTCAAGCTTGTCCTGACACCGCAGCAAGTTGGCGAGCGCGAATCAGGCAATGTGATTGGCGAAGTACCGGGACGCGACGCTGCGGCGGGGGTCGTGCTGATCGGCGGGCACCTCGACAGCTGGGATCTGGGTACGGGGGCGATCGACGATGGCGCGGGCGTCGCGATTACCGCCGCGGCTGCCAAGCGATTCCTCGACGGACCAAAGCCGCGCCGCACGATCCGGGTCGTGTGGTTCGGCGCAGAGGAAGTCGGCGGCTTCGGAGGCCAGGCCTATGCGAAAGCGCACGGATCGGAACCGCACGCAATCGCGGCCGAATCGGATTTTGGTGCGGACAGTGTATGGCGCCTCCGCACCAACTTCGCCGAAAGCGGCGGCATCGTTGCTGACCGGCTGGCCGCCGCGCTGGCGCCGCTCGGGGTTGTACGCAGCAAGCTGGCTGCCGAAGGTGGCGGCGACATTGACCCCATCGTCGAACTTGGCGTTGCCTCTATGGCTCTCGATCAATCGGGGCAGCGATATTTTGATTACCATCACACGCCCGAGGACACGCTGGAACGGATCGACCCCGCCCAGATGCGACAGAACGTAGCGGCCTGGACTGCGGCACTCGCAGTCCTCGCCAACGCACCGGAAAACCTGGTCAAAAGCACACCGGCGAAGTAGACTTAGGCATTGACGTGACGAATTGTGGCCTTATTTAGGCAAACAGCGGCGGCAATCGTGCTGCCCGCCATTGTTTCCCAAGGAAACCCGTGACCATGAAGAAGATGAGCCTCGCTCTCGCCGCCACCGGCCTCCTCGCTCTCGCCGCTTGCAACAAGTCGCCTGAAGCCCAGAACGTGATCGACGCCGGCGACAACGCCGCTGCCGCTCTCGAGAACACTGCCGACAACCTCGACGCGATGGCCGACAACGCCACCGGCAACACCGAAGACGCGCTCGAGAACGCTGCCGACAATGCCGATGCGGCTGCCGACAACGTCCAGGACATGGCGGCCGACAAAGCCGACAACATGAGCAAGTAAGCTTCAGGCTTATTTGACGTGGGAAAGGGCGCTCGTTCGAAAGGACGGGCGCCTTTTTCTTTGCCTTGAGCAGTTCGCGCGCGGCAAAGCGACGCTGTAGGTCCTGGCATGCTAGACCGTCCGCGCCGGTTGCGTGTCGCCAATAGCTTCGCTATCCGTCGCCCCACCCGTCGGGGAGTGGCGCAGCCTGGTAGCGCATCTGCTTTGGGAGCAGAGGGTCGCAGGTTCGAATCCTGTCTCCCCGACCATTGTGCGCCGGCCATAGCGATAGCGAAGCTATCGCAAGGCTCAAGGCGCACACGGCCAGCGGCGCTTGCAGCGCCGACTGACGAAAGGCGCGGCTTTGCCGCGGCTCGGTCTTGCTAATCAAAGTGTGATCCGTCGTGGCAAAGCCACGCCGTCGGTCCTCGCAAGCGAGGCCGTCCGTGCGCGTCGCGCAGTCGAAATAGCGAGAGCTATTTCGGCTCGCATCGCGCGCTGGTGGGCCCGGCAGGATTCGAACCCGCAACCTAGCCGTTATGAGCGGCCGGCTCTACCATTGAGCTACAGGCCCGCCAGCGCCCGCTGCGTTAGCCTTGCGGGGCTCCGGCTGGCAAGTCGGCACGAGCCTGCGTCGTGGGAAGCGACACGATGAATTGGTCCGGATCGATCGCAAGCCGCCCGCCGCCGTCGCGCGCAAGGCTGTCGACCAGTCGCAGGGTAAAGCCCAGCCCGAGCAGCGGTCCTTCCGGGAACGGGGTTCCAGGACCATAGCCCGGGTCGAGGAGTTCGACGTCCGCAAGACCGGAGATCGACGGCGGACGAGACACCGAGATGGCCGCCTTTCCCGAATCTTCCCCTAAAGTGACCGTGACAATTTCAGCATCCCCGGCAAGGCCGACGACGGCACCGATCAGTCGGGTCAGCATCCGCTCAAGGACCGGCGGTGCCACCGAGTCGACACAGATGTCGTCACGAAGGTCGAGCTTCAGCCGCACCCGCCTGGCCAGAAGTGCGGGTGCGAGGACACCCTCGATCCGATGCAGGATATCACGCAATTCAGTGGACGTTTCGCGCACGTCGCCGGGGTCTATGCTGCCAGCGCGTGCCGCTTGATCAAGATCTTCGACCATGTCGAGCAGTCGCTGCCCATCACCGACGATTTCGCTGGCGCGTGCGCGATAGGCGGTGATCGCGGGGCCCAGCAATTGCTGATCGATCATTTCTGCAAAGCCGAGGATTGCGTTCAACGGCGTGCGAAGTTCGTGCACGAGCTGTCGCAACGAGTCGACTGGAAGCGTCGTGCCCGCGACCCGCGCAACAGGGCCGGCGACCTCGTCGGCCCGGGGTCTGCGCGCAGACCCGTGATAACCCGCGAAACGCCCGTCGCGCGGATTGAAAACAGGTGCCGCCGAAATCAGCCAGGCACCGCTTGTCGGCCCGAACCCCTCGACCGTAAGCCGCGCGTCCTGGAAAGGTGCACGACGGCGAAACGCCCCCGACGCCTGTCCGTCGACGCCGCATCCGCCGATCAGCGCGCTTTGTGCGAGGCTGGTGCCTATCAACGCCTCGCGCGGGGCACCCGAAACCCAGTTCACCAGTCCCTCTGCGTCGCATTCGAAGGCGAAATGATCTGCCTGCAACGCACCCAGCGGCTCCGGCCCCGGGACCGAGCGGCTTTCGCGAAACGCCTCTATCCTTGCGACGAGGTCGCGGATCTGGTTCGCTGCGGGCTCTGTGGCGGCGACCACTGCCGAGGGAAGCGCGAAATCGCTCGACCCGAAACTTGCCAGGGCGAGAACCGCGCCGTCGGGCAGGTCGCGCCGGTTGCGGAGGAGTGCCCGCGATGCCGGCGGCATCTGCGGGATCAGTAGCTGCCAGTCAGCATCGTCGAGCTGAGCGCCCGTCAGTACCGGAGCCGCGACGATGGGGTGATCGACACCGAACAGCGCCACGCCGTCTGCATCGCGCGCCCGCGTCCCAAGCTGTGTGGCCGCCAGCCGCCGCTGCTCAAGCGGAACGTCGGCCGCAAGTTCCTTGACCCGCGCGACTGCCTTGGCGCTGACTGGTGCGCTAATTCCTCCGCGTGCCTGCACGATCAGGTCGACCAATTGACGCCATTGCGCGACCCGGCCGGCGGGATCATCCGCAGCGAGCGCCAATGCTGTCGTAACCATCAAATCGTAGCGCACCCTGCCCCCTGCGTCGCGGGCGTCCCCGCGTTTTGCGAGGTACCGTTAACGAATTGGATAGCC
>JANMKS010000074.1:0-5813 GCA_031372155.1 Sphingomonas sp. | reverse complement strand
TTGGCCGCTTGTTCGGCAAGGTCGATGATCGCGCCGATGACATTCTGGATACCCCGATGCGCGAACATGACCGCACCGAGCATGACTTCTTCCGAGAGCTCTTTCGCTTCGGATTCGACCATCATTACCGCGTCATGCGTTCCCGCCACGACGAGGTCGAGGTCGCCGGCGACAACCTGCTCGTCAGTAGGGTTCAGGACATATTCGCCCTCGACATAGCCGACGCGTGCCGCCGCAATCGGCCCCATGAAGGGCACACCCGAAAGCGTCAGCGCAGCCGAGGCAGCAACCATGGCGAGCACGTCGGGTTCGTTGACGCCATCATACGACATCACCTGACAGATGACGTTGATCTCATTGTAGAACCCCTCGGGGAACAGCGGACGGATCGGACGATCGATCAGGCGGGAAACCAGTGTTTCCTTCTCGGTCGCACCGCGCTCACGCTTGAAGAAGCCGCCGGGAATGCGTCCCGCCGACGAGTATTTCTCCTGGTAGTGAACGGTCAGGGGAAAAAAGTCCTGGCCCTCCTTCACCGAGCGGGCGGCGGTCACGGCGCACAGCACCACCGTCTCACCCAACGTCGCCATCACGGCGCCGTCGGCCTGGCGGGCAACGCGGCCCGTTTCGAGCTTGAGGGTCTGTCCGCCCCACTCGATTTCAACTGTTTTGGTATTGAACATGTGTATTCCTTCAGACCCGCGAGCCATATGCTGCGGGGGCCAATAAGCAGACATCCGGTCTGCGAGCGGTGCGGGCGCTGATGGCCCCAATGCGCCCCGCCGGATGCGGGACATACGAAAAGAGCGCCCGAAGGCGCCCATTGTTACTTGCGAAGCCCAAGCTTCGAAATGAGATCGGTATAGCGTCCGACGTCCTCGCGCTTCAGATAATCGAGCAGCGAGCGACGCTTGTTGACCAGCATGAGCAGGCCGCGGCGCGAGTGATTGTCTTTCTTGTGCGTCTTGAAATGCTCGGTCAGGTTCAGGATGCGCGTCGTGATGATCGCAACCTGGACTTCGGGCGATCCGGTGTCGCCCTCGGCGCGTGCATATTCGGAAATGACTTCGGTCTTGCGTTCGGCGGTAATCGTCATTCGTTTTTCTTTCACGACATCGGGTTACAGGTTGAAACCGCGCACGACCCGGGCTTCCCCGGATATGACCTCGACCAGCGCGACGGGCTTGATGCCGTCACTCGCAAGGTGGAGACCGTCGTTCGCGGCGATCCCGATCAAGACCCGCCCCTGTCGGAGCAGCCCTGCCTGATCGGGCGTAACGGTCAGAGCCGGGATGTCGTCCAGCCCCGCCGTCAGCGGCAGGCACACGTCTTCTATGGCGCGCGCCTTAGACTTCTCGTGCAGAATGTCCAGTGAAATCGCCTGATCGAGCGTGAACGGTCCGGCCTTCGTGCGCCGGAGCATCGTGACATGTCCAACTGTGCCAAGCGCCACGGCGATGTCGCGGGCCAAGGAACGGATATAGGTGCCTTTGGAGACCTGGGCAGTGAGGGTGATTTCGCTTAATCCGTTCGTGTCGAGCGCAGTCGAGACACCTGTCCACGCGTGAACGGTCCCTCGACTGCGCTCGGGACGAACGGAAAGGGTGTGCACCGTCACAGCCCGCGTCGCCAGAACAACATCGGTGCCCGCACGGGCCAGATCATAAGCCCGCTTTCCCTCGACCTTCAGTGCCGAATATGCCGGGGGCACCTGCTCGATCGACCCTATGAACTGTGGCAACACCGCCTCGACCTCGTCAGATGTGGGCCGCGCGTTGCTTTCCTTCACGACCTTTCCCTCAAGGTCGAGGGTGTCGGTCTCCGTTCCGAACCCAATGGTGAACTCGTACACCTTGTCGCTATCGAGCATCTGTCCTGCGAGCTTGGTCGCTTCGCCCAGCGCCACTGGCAAGACGCCTGTCGCAAGCGGATCGAGTGTCCCGCCGTGCCCGACCTTGACCTTTGTATAGCCGCCTTCACGCAAGGCCCGTTTGACCGCTCCGACCGCTTGGGTCGAGCCAAGACCCAGTGGCTTGTCGAGGATTATCCAGCCGTTCATTGGGTCGCTTGCGAAAATCCTATGGCGTCAGGGAGATGCTCTGCTAGCCATGCGGCAGCGAGAGGACAAGAATGACCGAGATTCCAGCCGCTGCATCGCGACCGCCTTCGGAGGCATATGCCAATTACGTCCTGATTGTCCTCACCATCGTCTACGTCCTCAATTTTGTGGACCGTCAGATACTCAGCATTCTTGCCGGCGACGTGAAGCGCGACCTGAACCTGACCGACGCCGACATCGGCTTTCTTTACGGCACCGCCTTCGGCGTGTTCTACTCGCTGTTCGGCATCCCGCTCGGGCGGCTCGCGGACAACTGGCATCGCGTGCGCCTCATCAGCATCGGCCTTGCCATCTGGTCGGCGATGACGGCTTTCTCGGGTCTCGCGCGCAATGGCGTTCAGCTGACGCTGGCGCGGATCGGCGTCGGCGTCGGCGAGGCGACCGCGAGTCCTTGCGCCTATTCGCTGATCTCGGACTATTTCCCCAAGGACAAGCGCGCGACTGCGCTTGCGATATACTCTTCGGGCATCTTCATCGGCGGCGGGCTGTCTCTGTCGATCGGCGGTGCCGTCGTCGGCGCGTGGAACCATGCCTATCCGAACGGTCACTGGGGACTGGTCGGGTGGCAGGCCGCGTTCATGGCCGTGGGGCTGCCCGGCCTCGTCCTGGCGCTGCTGGTCGCGACTCTTCGGGAGCCACTAAGGGGAAGCGCGGACGGGATAGTCACGCCGCCGCCCGAAAGTCCCTATCGCGAGTTTCTGGCCGAACTGCTTGCTATCATCCCGCCGCTCACGCTGATCGGCGCAGCCAGACGAGGGGTGCGGCCGCTGGCTGCCAACGTGCTCGTGCTCGGGCTTACGGTGCTCGCCATTCGCGCACTGGTCGCGGCAACGGGAAGCACGGCGCAGTGGACCGCTGTGGGCCTAGGAATCTACGCCGTATATTCGTGGGCCAGCTCGCTGCGCGCCCGTGACCTGCCCACTTTCAGACTGCTGTGGGGCACGCCCGCCTTTCTGTGCACGGCGCTCGGTTACGGACTGATCGCGTTCGTGTCGTACGGCCTTGCGGCTTTCGGCCCGCTCTACGCCGAAACCGTTCTGCATCAGGACAAGGCGACCGTCGGCCTCTTTCTGGGGGGCGGCGCGGCGGCTGCGGGGTTCATCGGGATCGTGCTCGGCGGGCGCGTTGCCGACGCTCTGAAAGCCAGATGGCCGTGGGGCCGCATCCCGGTGATCGTGGCGGGGTGCGCCGGACCGATCGTGCCTGTGCTGATCGCCTATAACACCGCCAGCGCCACAGTTTTCTACAGTGCGATGTTCGTTGCCGGGATGCTCGCGCCCGCAGCACTTGGTCCGGCAGGCGCTACGACTCAGGATCTCGTTCTGCCGCGCATGCGCGGTACGGCGGCGGCGACTTTCTTCATCGCAACCGCGCTCGTCGGCCTCGGCCTCGGCCCCTATATGGCGGGCTTCGTCTCGACGGCGAGCGGGAGCCTGCGCACCGGTGTCCTTTCGATGCTGGTCGTCGTGCCGATCTCGCTCGCGCTGCTGGCATACGCGTGGCGCAGCGTGCCTGCCGCCGAAGCGACCGTTCTCGACCGCGCGCGGGCAGCAGGCGAAGATATCTAACCCGCGGTCAAAACTCCGCAGGCAATGCGCCCGCCCGAATTGCCGCTCGGGTCGGTGCGATAATCGTCGGCCGCAGCGTGAACGACGATCGCCGATCCATCAGCATCGAACAGCGTCGCGGGTGATCCGGGCAGGTAAAAGGAAAGAGTGCCTCGCCCGTCCTGAGCGATGACGATGTTGGGCAAATCGCCCTGATGTGCGCCCATCGGGTTGTCGCGGCCGTGCATCTTGCTGGTCGGGTTCCAGTGCGGACCGGCACTGGCAAAGTCGGGCGCGTCGCATTTTCCGACGGCGTGGACATGAAGCCCGTGTTCGCCCGGCTGCATCCCGCTCGCCTCGACTGTCAGCCGAGCGCCTGTCGCCGTCGAGATAAGTGTCGCACGGCCCACGGCATTGCCGTTCGTGTCACGGAGTTCGGCACGCCCTGCGGCGTCCTGTCCGCCCTCGGCGCGCATGTTCGTGCAGCCACTGATAACGATTGCCGGCATGGCAAGGAAAATCAGGCGTCTCATTCTCGGTCTCCCTCAGTCTCGTGATCACAACTGCTGGATACCGACAAGGCTCCGGGTCAGGAAGGGCGACCGATCGAATGATAGTCGATGCCGAGCCGCTTCACGTCGGCGGGATGATAGACGTTTCGTAGATCCACGAGCCTTTTCGTCGCCATCGCGCTCGTCAGCCTGCCGAGGTCGAGTGCGCGAAAGGCATCCCATTCGGTGACGAGCGCGACAGCGTCCGCACCGTCAGCGACGGCATAGGCGTCGTTGCACATCGTGACCTGAGGCATCATCGGTGCCGCCGATTCCATTCCTTCGGGATCGAACGCCTTCACCGTGGCACCGGCATCGATCAACGCCTGGACAATGGCGAGTGACGGCGCGTCGCGCATGTCGTCGGTATTCGGTTTGAACGTCAGGCCAAGTATGCCGACCGTCTTTCCCCGCGCATCGCCGCCCATTGCCGAGACGATCTTTCGGCCCATGGCGCGTTTGCGGCTATCGTTGACTGCGGCCGTCGCCTCCACGATCCGCATCGCCACTGCGTTGTCGTCGGCGGTCTTGAGCAGCGCGAGCGTGTCCTTGGGAAAGCACGACCCGCCGTAACCTGGCCCTGCATGCAGGAACTTCGACCCGATCCGGTTGTCGAGACCAATCCCGCGCGAGACGTCCTTCACATCCGCGCCGACGGCTTCGCACAGATCGGCGATTTCGTTGATGAAAGTGATCTTCGTCGCCAAAAATGCGTTCGCTGCATATTTGATGAGTTCGGCCGTCCGCCGTCCGGTGAACATCAACGGAGCCTGACCCAGCGACAACGGTCGATAGACGTCGCGCATCACCTGTTCCGCGCGGGCATCCTCGCAACCGACCACGATGCGATCGGGTCGTTTGAAATCCTCGATCGCCGCCCCTTCGCGCAGGAATTCGGGATTGGACACCACGGCGACCTCGATCCCGGGAGCGACCTCGCGCAGGATGCGCTCGACCTCGTCACCGGTGCCGACGGGCACGGTCGATTTGGTCACCACGACCGTGGGTTTTGTGATTGACGCCGCGATGTCGCGCGCCGCCTGAAATACATAGCTCAGGTCGGCATGTCCGTCGCCGCGGCGCGATGGCGTGCCGACCGCAATGAAGATCGCGTCGGCATCGGCAGCCGCCGTCCTGATATCCGTCGTGAACGACAAGCGTCCGGCAGCGACGTTCGATCCGACGAGTTCGGCAAGTCCGGGTTCGTAGATCGGCATCTTGCCGCCGAGCAAGGCATCGATCTTGCCTTGGTCGAGGTCGACGCAGACGACCATGTGTCCGAAGTCCGAAAAGCAGGCGCCAGACACAAGCCCGACATAGCCGGCGCCGATCATCGCAATCTTCATAACCTACGCGTCTCCCGAAACGCCGTCGCCATAAGTCGCAAGTTCTTGCACGACCAGCCCAGAAACCCCTATCGCCCGGGCCAACATGGCACAGATCGCACTTATGCCCGGCGACGGGATCGGGCCAGAGGTGACGCGCGAAGCGGTGCGTGTGCTGGGTGCGTTGCAACTGGACCTGGAGTTCGTTGAGGCCGACGTCGGCGGTGTCGCCTATCGCAAACATGGCCATCCGTTGCCGCCGGAGGCGCTT
>JANMKS010000068.1:0-4039 GCA_031372155.1 Sphingomonas sp. | reverse complement strand
TTCGCATCGCCCCTACCGGCATAATGGCCGCCGCGAGTGTCTCCGGACAGCCGAGTTTCACGATCCAGTTCGACGCACTCGTCAAATAGCCGATCGAGCGTCTGTTCTGCGCCGACACGTTGCCGCGCTCAGTCGGCCTTCCGGTGCTCGCCGCGTACCCAGCGCACCGTTCCCGACGATGCTCGCATCACCACGCTTTCGGTCGTCATTCGTCCGTCGCGCAGCCGCTTCACGCCGGCGAGAAGCGACCCGTCGGTTACGCCGGTCGCTGCAAAGATACAGTCGCCCTTGGCAAGCTCGGTCAGGTCGTACACGTGATCGAGGTCCTCGATCCCCCATTTGCGGGCGCGGGCACGTTCGTCGTCATTGCGGAACATCAGCCGCCCCTTGAACTGCCCGCCGACGCAGCGCAGCGCCGCTGCGGCCAGCACTCCCTCGGGGGCACCGCCCGAGCCCATGTAGATGTCGATCGTCGTGTCGGGATCGGTCGTGGCGATCACGCCCGCGACATCGCCGTCGCCGATCAGCATCACGCCGCAGCCGATCGCGCGCAGCTCTGCGATCAACGCTTCGTGACGCGGACGGTCGAGTACGCACGCGATGATCTCGTTCGGGCGAACGCCTTTGGCCGCTGCGAGTGCGTGGATATTCTCGGTCGGCGTCTTGTTCAGGTCGATGACGCCTGCGGGGTATCCCGGCCCCACCGCCAGCTTGTCCATATAGACATCGGGCGCGTTGAGCAGATTGCCGTGCTCGGCAACCGCAAGGACCGCGAGTGCGTTCGGTCCCGCTTTCGCCGTGATCGTGGTGCCTTCCAGAGGATCGAGCGCGATATCGATCTTTGGCCCCGTTCCGATTGCCGAACCGACCTTTTCGCCGATGTAGAGCATCGGGGCTTCGTCGCGCTCGCCCTCGCCGATGACCACGGTTCCGTCCATGTACAGCTCGTTGAGCGCCGCGCGCATCGCCTCGACTGCGGCCGCATCGGCGGCTTTCTCGTCGCCTCGCCCGATCAGGTGCGAGGCGGCGACCGCCGCCGCTTCGGTCACGCGGACCATTTCAAGCACGAGGACGCGGTCGAGAACCTGGCTTGCGGCAATCATTGCATGAGAATCCTGTTCAGTATGCCGCGCCGGATAGGCGAGGGCACCTGCAATGTCGAGAATGGCATTCTGCTGCCATTGCCTCGCGTTAACCAAGTGCAAAAAAGCCACAGACGGGCAGAATTCGGCCACGGACGGTTGAGGCGCGAGTCCGCGGCGAATACACTATGGCGAGAAGAAACGTTTCGGGGAGAGAACAAATGCCGAATTGTCAGCCGATGAACCGCGTGCGCCTGGTGCTGATCGCGGGCGCATCGCTTGCCGCGCTGATGGCGCCGTCGGCAAGTTTCGCTCAGGCGGCCGATGAAGTCGCCGCGCAGGACAATGAGATCATCGTTACTGCGAACAAGCGCAACTCCACGATCCAGGATGTTCCGTTCTCGATCAACGCCCAGACCCAACAGGACATCCAGCGGTCCGGCGCGGGCACGCTCGAAGATCTTTCGCGCAACGTTGCCGGACTCGCCATCCAGAACCTGGGGCCGGGGCAAAGCCAGGTCGGCATCCGCGGCGTCTCCGCAGGGCAGATCGCGCGCGACCAGCCGGGCGTGAAGGAACAGGTCGGCATCTACCTCGACGAATCTGTGATATCGCTGTCGCTGTTCACGCCCGACCTCGACCTGTTCGACCTCAACCGCGTGGAGACCTTGCGCGGTCCGCAGGGGACGCTGTTCGGTTCGGGGTCGGTCGGCGGCACCATTCGCTACATCACGAACCAGCCGCGGACCGACCGTGTCGAGGGACTCGTCGAAGCCAACGTCAACGTCGTCGACGAGGACGCGTTCGGCGGTCACCTGAAAGGCGCCATTAATTTGCCGCTTGGCGACAGCGCCGCCGTTCGCGCCGTTGGCTATTACACGCGCTATGGCGGGTTCATCGACGCGCGTCGCGAGGGTGGTGCCGTTACAAAGAACGTCAACGACGGAGAGCGCTATGGCGGACGCATTGCCGTCCTGCTGCAACCGAGCGACGACGTCACGATCACACCGCGCATCATCTACCAAAAGATCAAGACCGACGGGTTCAACCGCCAGGAAGTGTATAATCTCTACGCCAACCGCTTCACGACGACGCGGCCCGCAGTCACCTTCAAGGAGCGCGAGCAATTCCTGTTGCTCGATGAAAAGTTCGACGACGAGATCATCATCGGCGACTTGACGATGCAGGCTACGCTCGGCCCGATCGCCGTCACTTCGGTCACCAGCTATACCGATCGCAAGATTCTCGTCAGCCGTGACGCGAGTGCGCTGACGGGCAGCGTTTCAAGCGATCTGGGATTTCCCGCTGCCGGTATCCTGTTGCCTTCGAACCTGCGTGACAACACGTCGGTCAAACAGTTCACGCAGGAAGTGCGCTTTGCATCCACCGGCGCCGGGCCGTTTCAATGGGTCTTCGGCGGCTTTTATTCCAATACCGAGCGCCTCTATGCTCAGCGGCTGCCGACCCCCGGCTATGACACGTTTACCGACGCCCGGTTCGGCGCAGGGACTTCGGTTGCGGTTGCCAACGGCTTTCCGTTGAATTCGCCGTACAACGCGGACATCCCCTATAAGCTCAAGCAGTTGGCGATCTTCGGAGAGGCGAGCTACAAAGTCGGCGATCTGACCGCCACCGCAGGTCTGCGGTATTACGGGTATAACGAACAACGGACCTTCAAGTCCGGCGGGCTTTTTGCGAACGGCGACAACAACGTCGACCGGACGCAGTCGGAAGGCTTCTCGCCACGCTTCCTGCTCAGCTATGAGGTGACGCCCCGTATCACCTTCAATGCGCAGGCGTCGAAAGGATTCCGGCTTGGCGGGGTGAACGATCCGCTCAACATCCCGCTCTGCTCGGGCGGCGCGACCGGACCGGATGCGGCGACGTTCGGAAACCGGCCGCGCTACGGCGACGAAAATCTGTGGAACTACGAAGGCGGCGTGAAGGCGCAATTCGGCGGCGTGACCTTCAATGCTGCGGGCTTTTACACCGACATCAAGAACCTTCAGGTTACCGCCGACGCCGGAAGCTGCTCCTCGCGAATCGTCTTCAACGTGCCGAAGGCGCACACCGCCGGTGTCGAAGTCGAAGTGTCGGCGACGCCTTTCACCGGGCTGGACCTGTCGCTGTCGGGAACGCTGCTCGAAGCAAAGTTCGACTCATCGTTGCTGCGGCCCGACGGGAGCGTGATCGAGGGCATAAAGGACGGGAACCGGTTGCCTTCGGTGCCCAAATTGCAGTTCTCGGCGAGCGCGACCTATTCGGTGCCGATCGGTACGGATGCCAATGCGTATGTCACGGCGTCGGTCCAACACGTCGGCAATCGCTTTACGCAACCGGGCGATCAGGAAAACAATCCTCGCGTCTTCACGCCGGGACTGCCCTTCGGCGGGCAACCGGCCGGTTCGGCGACGACGCTCAACTTGCGACTGCCGTCCTACGAACTCGTGAACCTGTCAGTCGGCGTCGAACTGGCGAATGACCTCGACCTGTCGGTCTATGTCTCCAACCTGCTCGACAAGAATGCGCTGTTGGCATTCGATCGCGAGCGGGGAGGCAGAGCACGTCTGGCGTTCATCACCAATCAGCCGCGTACGATCGGACTGACGGTTCGCAAGGGATTTTAATGGCTTGACCGGCGGCGGGGCGTGCGCTGCCGCCGGGTATAAATAGGTCGTCGGCCCAACAGGTCGTCAGCCCAGATCGGCGCGGACGAAATCGGCGCAGCGCTCGCCGATCATGATGCTGGGCGCATTCGTGTTACCCGATACCAGGCGCGGCATGACCGATGCGTCCGCGATGTAGAGTCCTTGAACGCCGCGCACGCGGAGTTGCGGGTCGCACACCGCTTGGTCGTCTGATCCCATGCGCGCCGTGCCCACCGGGTGATAGACGGTGTCGGCGCGATCGCGGATGGCCGCGATCAATCCGGCATCGTCGTCGATACCCGCAGTATG
>JANMKS010000062.1:0-3137 GCA_031372155.1 Sphingomonas sp. | reverse complement strand
CTCGCCATCGCCTTGGCACGCAGCGGCCTGAAAGTCGGCCTGATCGACGCCGACATCTACGGACCCTCACAACCGCGCCTTATGGGCACCGAGGGGATGAAGCCGACCGCAAAGGGCGGCAAGCTCGATCCGGTCCCGACGCGGTTCGGCGTGCCGATGCTTTCGGTCGGCCATCTCGTAAAGCCTGGACAGGCCGTGGCGTGGCGCGGCCCGATGGCGGGGAATGCGCTCGGCCAGCTTATCGACGCCGACTGGGGCGATGCCGAAATCCTGATCGTCGATTTGCCGCCCGGCACCGGCGACGTGCAACTCTCGATGATCGCCAAGCATAAACCGGCAGGGGCGGTGATCGTTTCAACGCCTCAGGATCTCGCTCTGATCGACGCCACACGCGCCATCGACCTGTTCGATCAGTCGGGTGTCCCGATCATCGGCATTGTCGAGAATATGGCGGGCTACGTCTGTCCGCATTGTGGAGAGGCCAGCGACCCCTTCGGCAATGGCGGCGCAGAGGCGGCTGCGCGGGAAATGCAACGACCGTTTCTCGGCCGGATACCGTTGGAAATATTTATCCGCCTGGCATCGGACGCTGGCAGGCCACCCGCTGCGGCGGACGACCGCCACTCCATAACATTTGCTGCGATAGCGCAAAAAGTCTCAGAGTGGTTGAGCAAATAGACAAATCCGCGCGAATCTGTATGTATGACAGGCATGGCTCAACTCAATGTCTCCATCCCGTCGGCCCTGAAGGCCTGGATCGATCACCGCGTCGCCGAAGGTCGCTATAGCAGCGCCAGCGATTTCGTCCGCGATCTTGTGCGCAGGGATCAGGACAGCGCGCCTGACGACACGGCTTGGCTTCGGGCCGAAGTCGAAGTCGGGCTAGCGTCTGACACGCTTGATCGTGATCCGTATCAAGTGCTGAACGATGTGATCGAGCGGGGTCGATTACGGCGTGCCGCAGCTTGAGATAAAGGCCGAGGCGGAGCGCGATCTCGACGATATTTTGGATTACAGCGTCTCCCAGTTCGGCATAGAGGTTGCCGAGCGCTATATTTCGGGCTTCGACGATGCCTTTGATCGCTTAATCCGGCATCCGCAAATTGGCGCGGCGTCACCCGAACTGGGCGACGGTGTTCGTACACTCAGCTATCGGAGCCATCGTATCCTCTATCAACATTGCAACGACACTGTCCTGATCGTTCGCATCCTTCACAAGGTGCGCGACGCGGGTGCAATACTGAATTGACCATGTTCGTCCCAATCGCCCTTTCCGCGCTCGCCATGACGCTCATCGTTGGAGTTCGGTACCTCATCGCGAGTGGTGCGTTCGCCTTTGCCACGAGCAGGACACGCCCGGGACTCTACGCCAACGCAACACCGCAAATCCGTCGCGAAATTGCCTGGAGCCTCGCCAGCGCAGCCATTTACGGCATTCCCGCCGGTATCGTCGCGTGGGGATGGCGCAATCACGGCTGGACGCGGATTTACGAACGCGTTGCGGATTACCCACTCTGGTATTTGCCTGTCAGCGTCCTGCTCTACCTGCTCGCGCACGACACATGGTTCTACTGGACGCATCGCTGGATGCACCGCCCTCGGCCGTTCCGCATTGCCCACGCCGTTCACCACGCGAGCCGCCCGCCGACTGCCTGGGCCGCAATGTCATTCCATCCGTGGGAAGCGGTGACCGGGGCTGTGGTAATTCCGGCACTGGTCTTCGCAATTCCCATTCACGTCGGCGCTTTGGGGGTGGTGCTTGCGGTCATGACCGTTATGGGCGTCACCAATCACATGGGTTGGGAAGCGTTTCCCGCGTGGGTGGTTAAGGGGCCGTTAGGGAAATGGCTCATAACAGCGAGCCATCACCAGCGGCATCACGCCGAATATCGGGGGAACTATGGCCTTTATTTCCGTCATTGGGATCGCTTCTGCGGCACCGACAAGGGGCTTGGGACTTTTGACGCTGCTGGCGCTCGCGGGGGGCAACGCGGCACCGGGGTCGCTTGACGCCGGGGTTTCCGGCTTCCGGTCGCAAAAGGGTCAGGTGATGGCCTGTCTGACAACCCGCGCCGATCATTTTCCGAACTGTCAGGATGACCCGCATGCGCGCCGGCTGACCGTCCCCACCAATCTGGCGGGGTCGCTCGTCTTCGGCGATCTGCCCAGCGGCACGTATGCGCTTGCGCTCATCCATGACGAAAATGGCAACCGCAAGCTTGATACGACACTGGGGATTCCGCGCGAAGGATTCGGGTTTTCGCGCAATCCGGCGATCCGTTTCGGCCCGCCGAAGTTCGCGTCGGCGCGCGTCGCGATCTCGACCGGACAGACCGAAGAGGCCATTCGCGTCAAATACCTCTTCTAATCCGGGAACCTACTCCCGTCCGTAACGGTTACGTCACGGATCTCTTGGGGAGTAATTTCGTGCGTCTAACGGTTCTGACACTTGTCGGCGGCATCGCGCTCGCCACGCCTTCCTTTGCACAGGAGGCAGCACCTGACCCCAATCGCGACACCTTCACGGTCGGCGTCGGCGGTGCATTCGTTCCTCGCTTTGAGGGATCGGACGACTACCGCATCGTTCCCGCAGGGGCGGTCCGCGGCAGGGTTTCCGGACTGACCTTCACCACCGCGGGGACTGCGCTCTTCACCGACATCATTCCGTCAAGGGGCGGACCGGGCACGAAGCTGGTTTTCGGACCGATGGCACATCTGTCGCTCAACCGGTCGAGCCGCAAGTCGACTCGCGATCCTCAGATCGTGGCGCTCGGTCGCATTCCCGTCGCGCTCGAAGTCGGCGCGCACGCGGGCATATCGCGCACCGGCGTCATCACGTCGGACTACGACAATCTGACGCTCGACGTCGCGGTCAGCCATGACGTGACCGGCATCCACAAAAGCACGATCGTCACGCCCTCGGTCAGCTATGGAACGCCGCTCAGCACCAAGATCTATGTCGGCGCATCGGTCTCTGCCGATTACGTCGGTGACGGTTATGCCCGCACCTATTTCGGTATCAACAACCGTCAGTTCCTCGACAGCGGCCTGCCGACCTACACACCGCCCGACGGCTTCAAGGACGTCAACTTCGGCCTGCTCGGCAATCTTTCGCTGACCGGCGATCTCCGTCGCGG
>JANMKS010000039.1:0-3206 GCA_031372155.1 Sphingomonas sp. | reverse complement strand
CGGGCTGAAGCGCTCGCTCGGGCTCAACAAGAAACCCAATGACGGCATGGAAACCAAGACACTCCTCGAAACATTTCGCTATCCGCGGCTGGGTCCGGGGATGATGTGGGACGCCGCGCGCGACAAGGTGCTTGCGACCGGCAATGCGATCATGATGGGCACATCGCTGAAGCAGTTGCGCTTCGACGAAGCCGGCAGCCGCTGGAAGGTTGCCGCGACTACGCCGGATGGCACAATCGCCAACATCGCCGCGACGCACGTGATCTCGTCGATGCCGATGCGCGAACTCGCGGGAAGCCTGTCGCCGCTGCCCGAATCGCTGCCGAACGCGCTCGATCTGTCCTACCGCGACTTCCTGACCGTCGCGTTGATGATCCGTGCCGACGACCTGTTCCCCGACAACTGGATTTACATCCACGACGACAAGGTGAAGGTCGGTCGTGTGCAAAACTTCCGCAGCTGGTCGCCCGAAATGGTGCCCGACCCCGAACTCGCCTGCGTCGGCCTCGAGTATTTCTGTTTTGAAGGCGACGGCCTATGGTCGTTGAGCGACGAGGCGCTGATTGCACTGGCAACCAAGGAAATGGCGATCCTTGGCCTTTGCGATCCCAAGACGGTAGAGGGCGGCGCGGTGGTGCGCCAGGAAAAGGCATATCCGGTGTACGATGAAAACTATCGCGCCAACGTCGACACGATGCGCCGCGACCTCGAGGATGCCTATCCGACGTTGCACATGATCGGGCGCAACGGGATGCACCGCTACAATAACCAGGATCACGCGATGATGACCGCGATGCTGACCGTCCGCAACATCGTGGCGGGCACGCGCAAGTACGACATCTGGGCGGTCAACGAAGACGCCGAATATCACGAGGCCGGGGACGAGGGCCATCGCGAGGCGTTGCGGTCCGAGCGGCTGGTTCCGGAGCGGCTGGCGGCATGAACGTGATTACGCGTTCGTTCGGAACCCTGCTCAATCTGTTTCCGGTATATCTGCGGTACGTTGCCGTCAGCGCGGCGGCACTTCTGGTCGACCTCGGCATGTTCCTCCTGATCATTGCGGGCGGCATCGTTCCCGCCTGGGCGGCATCGGGCATCAGCTATCTGGCCGGAATGGTCGCGCACTGGCTCTTGTCGAGCCGGTTCGTCTTCGGTGTCTATCTCGCCCGCCCGGGAATTGAACGCGGCAAGCAGCAGGGCATGTTCCTGGCTTCCGCGCTTGCGGGGCTTGCCGTGACCGTCGCCATTGTCGGGCTGGGCGATGCAATGGGCTTCGACCCGCGTCTGGCAAAGCTCGTCGCTGTCGGCGTCAGCTTCCAGGCGGTCTATTACATGCGCCGACGTATCGTCTTTACATGATTCGCACGCGGCGGTTCCCGTGGGTGCCGTTGCTCCTGGCCTGGGCAGCGGCGAGCATCATCCTGACGCTGCTGTTCCGCGTCGTCATCCAGACGGGGGCGTTCGCTGACACCGACGATTACATGCGCTTGCAACAGGTTCGCGACCTGACCACCGGGCAGGGCTGGTTCGACCTGACTCAGTATCGCATCAACCCGCCTGCCGGATTGCCGATGCACTGGTCGCGGCTCGTCGATCTGCCGGTGCTCGCCTTCATGGTGCCGCTGATCCCCCTCATCGGACGACGTTACGCCGAAACCGTCGCGATTGTCGGTGCACCCGTGCTCAACCTGCTAGGCCTGATGGTCGCGGTCACTTTCGCGGTCCGCTGGTTGAACCCGCGAACGGTACGCATTGCGATGTTCGCCTGCCTGTTTGCGATCGCGGCACCTTCCGTCCTCGCCCAGATACATCCCGCGCGGATCGATCATCATGGCTGGCAGATTGCACTGGCTGCGGCGTCGTTTGCGGCGCTGCTCGATCCGCGGCCGACCCGTTCGGGCTTGATTGCCGGAGCCTTCGCCGCGCTCTACCTCGCAATCTCGATCGAAGGCGCACCGTTCGTCGCGGTCGCTTTCGGAGCCGTCGCCATCCTCTGGGTGCTGAAGCGTGAAAACGGTGCGCGGCTCGCGCGCTTCGCACAGTCGCTAGGCGGAACGTCGCTCGTCGCCAATTTGCTGCTCGCGCCGTCCGCGCGCTGGAGCGAGACGAGCTGCGACGCGGTGATGACGGGGCACCTGGCGGCGATGCTGGCGGCGAGCGTGACAGTAACCCTGGCGGTACGTTTTGCCGACGACCGGCGCGTACTGGCGCGAAGCGGGGCGCTCGCGATCGCAGGGCTTCTCGCCATCGCGCCGCTGCTGCTCCTTGCGCCGAACTGCGTCGGCAGCCCGTTCGGAACAATGGACCCGCTGGTGCACCGGCTGTGGCTTCAGAATGTGCCCGAAGGCATGCCCTTCTGGCGCCAGGATCACCTCGACGCCGTGTCAATGCTTGCGTTCCCGATCGTCGGCCTGATCGGCGCGGCGTTGCGCCTGCGCCGGGTTGGCACGCCGGAGACACGGCGTCGCTGGTGGCTCGTCCTCATTATCGGAGCCGCGACCCTCGTGACCGGTGCGCTCGTCCGACGCGCGGCGGGCATTGCACACATCGTTGCAATTCCCGGCGCGCTCGTTCTGCTTGAATGGGCGACGGCCTGGGCGGAACATCGTCGCACCGCCGCGCTTCGCGTGCTTGCCAATGCCTTTGCCATCCTGCTCCTCTCGCCCATCGGCGCGGTCTATCTGACCGCCGCTTTTTGGCCACCGAAGGAACAGCGCGAGCCGATGTCGTGGCAGGCCCAGACGACCGGCTGCGATGTCGCCTGCGCGACCGAGCGGCTCGATGCACTTCCGCCTGAAACGATGATGAACGAAATCGATCTGGGGCCGATTCTGCTGGTCAGGACGCATCACCGCGCGTTCGTGGCAAGCTATCACCGGTTGCAGGTTCCGCTTGCCGAGACATTGCGCTTTTTCATGGGTAGCGCCGATGACGCGCACGCCTTCATGCAAAAGCACAAGCTGCGTTCGATCATCGTCGAGCCGACGCTCGGCGAGACCTCGGTTTATCGAAAGGAGGCACCGAAGGGTTTCGCGATGCAGCTCGTCGACGGCAAGCTGCCACCCTGGCTGAAGCAGGTCGACTATGGCGGCGGGAAAAGCCTGCTGTTGTTCCGCGTGGTCGAACGCTAAGGCGCGCGCATGGCGCCGCAACGCGAACATTGGTGGGAACGGCGCACGACGGTGCTGCTCCTTGTCCTGCTTGCC
>JANMKS010000029.1:0-10939 GCA_031372155.1 Sphingomonas sp. | reverse complement strand
ATCAGCGCGAACAGCCCCTCCCGCTCGACCCGGTAGAAATGGATCATCGGCAGGGCGAGCAGGCCGAGCGCCAGCACGCACAGTTCGATCGCACGCTGGAGCGAAGACGGGATCTGCCACAATTTCCATAACAGCGGCCCGCCATGCACGAGCGCCAGCGCCCCCGTTACCAGCGAGAAGTCCTCGACCGACGGGTCAGGCCAGATTGCGAGCAGCGCGCCCGACAGCGGCAAGCTGATCGACGGAATGATTGCAAAGCCCTTGTCACGCCATGCGAGCCATTGCGCGGCGGCGGCGAGCAGGATGAACAGCCCCCAGTTGAGCAGCGCAAAGCCGCCGAGCGCGACCATCAACGCCAGTTGCAACGCGCCGATCAGCGCCGATGCCGACCGCAGCAGCGTCGATCGCGGCCCGTCGAGCACGAGCATCGGGATGCCGATCGCCAGCAATAGCACCAGCCCGCCGACCGACAGCGTCGCCATTGCGTCATATGCGCTCGATGCCATGACCATCCACAGGCTCCAGCCCGCGCCGCCAAGCAGTGCGATGATGCCGAGCCAAGCCCAGCGCTGCATCCGCGACACGCCCGCGAGGCCCGCGATCGTCAGCGCCAGATAGACCGCGAGCAAGGGAACATTGGGCTGCACGGCACCGATCATCGCCGGGGCCGCAAGGCCACCGGCCAGACCAAGCACCGCACTTGGCGCACCAAAACGGATCGACAAGCCGAGTGCGCCTGCCGTTACGGCGGCAAATCCCGCGAACGCGAGCGCAGGCCCGATCAAATGATACACATTGGACGCGATCAGGATCGCCGCATAAAGCGTCGCGATGCCGGCACCAGACAACGCTTGTCGCACGCGCGGGTCATCGACGCGTTCCTCGTTGCGCAGCGCGGCTTCGGCTCCGCCGATCAACCCGAGGCCGAACACGAACCCGCAGATGACTCGGACCCAGGGTGTGAAGATTCTCAGGATGCCCGCGTCGACGGCGTATTTGACGATCAGGACGCCCGCGATGGCGAGCGTAATGCCACCCGCCCAGATCGGCAGGCGACGCCCGAACAGGTCTTCGAAATTGAACGACCAGTTGCGCCCCGGCACGGCGATGGGCTGCGCTACGGGTTCCACGACCGGCGGCTCGGGTGGCGGCGGGGGCGGTGGCGGTGGTGCAGCCTCGGGTGCTTCGACGACTATGCGTTCCCACGGTCCCGATGAAGCGGGCACGGAGGCGGTCGATGGCGCGAGCACAGGAGTGGCCTCGGTTGCAGGGGTGGCCTCGGGCACGGGAGCCGGATCGGGCGTTCTTTCGGCCAGGATGCGCGCGGGCATTCGGCGCGGCGGCTCCTGTGCAAGCGGCGGAGGTGCGATTTCGAATCGGGCGTGCTCGAGTTGTTCGATGCGACGCTCCATGCGGGCAAAGCGGCCGCGCATCCGGTAGAGCTGCACGAATGCGACGATCATGGCAACGACGACTAGCGACACCAAAGCCTCCCAGGTTGCGGACGTGATAAGCGCAAAATAGTCACTGTTCAATTAAAAAATTGGACAGTGTTCAATTAAATGGTTAAGGTCCGTCTTATGGGCCGCCGATCGGATCATAGCCGCGACCAGTTGCGCGAACTGATCCTGAACGAAGGACATCGGCAGATTGCCGAGACCGGTTTCGCGAAGTTCTCGGCCCGCGCCGTTGCCAAGGCAGTCGGCTACACCGTCGGGACGATCTATAACGTGTTCGGCAGCCATGACGCACTCCTGTTCGCAATCAATGCCCGCACGATCGAACACTGGACTCGGGACCTTCGGCACCAGCTTGCTAAGGCAAAAGACGACCGCATCGGTGCGCTCGTGCGAGGTTATTTCGATTTCGCTCTGACCAACCGCCACGCCTGGGCAGCAATTTATGACCACCGCGTCGCCAACCTGGCCGAGGTGCCCGACTGGTATGTTGCCGTGGTCGGCGAGCTGACCGGCACGATGCGGCGCGAGGTGCAACAGGCGTTGCCCGATGCTCCGCGTGAGACGATCGCGGCGCTGTCACGGTCACTGCTTGCGTCGGTCCACGGGCACTGTGTGTTTGCGCTCAACGGCACATTCGCGCAGCTTGGCGAGGATGCGCCGCTCGATGCGTCACTGGCGCGGGTCCGAGAGGCGCTGTCGGCGGCGGCAAGACGATCTTTACCGAACACATGATAAGCGCAGAAATTCGATAGCGGGGGCATGATGGCAAAGCAGTTCACACTCGACGCGCTGGTTCGCGACCTTGAATCGCCGACGCAAGTGCGCGGTTTCGGCAGTGGCTGGTTTTCGGGCTTTTTCGCTTTGCTGCTAGGGCTGGCAGGGTTCGGCATGGTCGCGGCATTGCGCTGGCCGGACCTGCTCGCCACGCCCGAAATGGCACCACTTTATGCCTCGAGCCTGTTCCGCGTCGCGGTCCATGTCATCTTGCTTGCCGCTTACGCGCTTGCCCTGCTCAGCCTGATGCTGCGGCCACGCAAGGCGCTCGGCTTCTCCGCGCTCGGTGTCGCGCTGCTTGCCACGATCATGGGCGGATCAGGGGTGCAGCCGCGCGAGATGGACAGCTGGGGAATGTTCTTCGGTCTCGATTTCTTCGTCATCAATACGATCGCATCGGGCCTGATGTTCGCACCGATTGAGCGGCTGTTCCCGCACAAGCCTGAACAGCGGCTGTTCCGCCAGGAATGGCGCGAGGACTTGTTCTATTACCTGATCAGTTCGATGGCGGTGCAGGTGCTGACGTTCCTGACGCTGGCGCCATCGACCTTCATCAATGCGCATACCGGCGGCCTCGCCGCGTTGCGCGCGACAGTCGGCGGCATGCCCTGGCTACTTCAACTCGGCATCATCATGCTGCTCACCGATCTTGCGCAATACTGGTTCCACCGCGCGTTCCACCGCGTCCCGTTCCTGTGGGGATTTCACGCAGTTCACCATTCGGCCAAGTCGATGGACTGGTTGGCAGGTGCAAGAATGCATTTCGTCGAGATCATTCTGATGCGCGCGATCACCTCGCTGCCGCTATTGACGCTTGGCTTCGCACCCTCGGCGATGCAGGCCTATGTATTGATTGTCTATGTGCTGTCGGCACTCGTCCACGCCAATCTGCGCGGCAATTTCGGACGATTGGGCGCATGGGTCGTGACGCCGCGTTTTCACCACTGGCATCACGGACTCGAAGAAGAAGCGATCGACGTCAATTTCGCGATCCACTTTCCGTGGCTCGACCGGCTGTTCGGGACGTACCACATGCCGGAGAGCCGCTGGCCGCAAGCGTATGGCGTGCCCGAGCAAGTGCCGAGCGGGTATCTCCGCCAGCTTCGCTATCCCTTCCGGAAACGAAATGCCTAGCCGATTGAGCAAGCGACATGAAGCGAAGGAATGTTAAAGCGGTTCAAGGCTCACAAGCCATTACGCCAGCAGCGTAAGTCTCGTCGAACAACCGTCTGGTCGGGGAAAGAGGATTCGAACCTCCGGCCCCTGCCTCCCGAAGGCAGTGCTCTACCGGGCTGAGCTATTCCCCGACCGAACGGATGCGCGCAGCAATGATGCGGCAAGGCGCGGGCCTTAGCTGAGCATCGGTTACGCTTCAACCCCGTGCGCCGAGCATTGCCGCGACGTCGGTGAACTTCTCGCGCGGTGCCCCCTCGCGCGCTCGCGCGACCTCCGCCGCCTCAATCTTTTTCCAATCGCGGAAGGTAACCACGTCGACGTTGCGTCCGGCGAGCAAGGCGTCCAAGCCCGAACGCCCGACTTTTGCCCCTCCCGGACCGATGTCTGAGGCCACGATATCGAGAACCGCATATCCGTCGGGGCGGTTGGTGCCGATTGTTCCGCTGGGCCCGCGACGCGCCCAGCCGACGCAATACAAGCCGGGCATGATGCGCCCGTCGACATTGGCAAAGCGGCCGCGCCCGTGTTCGTACGGCACGCCCTCTATCGGTGGGGTGCGATACCCGATGCACGTGACCACAAGGCTGGCCGGGATTGCATAGGTTTCTCCGGTGCCGGTCGAACGAAGATCGCCATCGAGGACGGTGCGTTCGACGATGACGCGCTCGGCCTGGTCACGGCCCTCGATGCGGACGGGACTGGCGAAAAAGTCGAAGTCGAGCGCAATCGGCTTCCCTGAAACGGCGGAGGCTGCAAAGTCGCGCAGATGCGCCACCGATTTTCGCATTCCGGGTTCGAGCAGCGCATCTTCGAGAAGATCGGGGAGATCGGTTGCATCGACGAACGGCTGGGCACGCTGAAGATGCCCCAGCTCGCCCAGCTCCTTTGGCGTCATTGCGATCTGGTGCGGGCCGCGTCGTCCAAGTACCGAAATGCGGACTATGCCAGATGTATCCAGCGCATCGAGCGCTCGCGCCGCGATGTCCGATCCTGCAAACTCGGCTCGCGTTTTTGCCAGGATGCGCGTCACATCGAGTGCCACGTTGCCGTTGCCGATGACGACTGCGCCGGGCCCGGCGAGTGGCGGGTCGAGATCGGCGAAATCGGGATGCCCGTTATACCAGCCGACAAATGCGGCTGAGCCGATAACGCCGTGCAAGTGCGCCCCCGGAATGTCGAGCGGACAATCCACCGGCGCCCCGGTTGCAAGAATGACCGCGTCATAGAGCGACTGCAGTTCGGCAATGCTGACGTCCGGTCCGACCGTGACGTTGCCCACGAAGCGAACGTTGTCGGACAGGTTCACCGCCTCATAACGGCGATAAACCGCCTTGATTGACTGGTGGTCGGGGGCGACACCCGAACGGATCAGGCCATAAGGCACTGGCAGTCGATCGACGATATCCACGCGGACGTCATCGCCGAACGCCCTTTGCGCGGCCTCCGCCGTGTAATAGCCGGCCGGCCCCGATCCCACGATGGCGATGTGTCGCATGGCTCCTCCCCCCCGAAGCCTAACAAGCTCCGGCGGGGAGGCAAGCCCGTGACCCTATAGCGATGGTGCCAGTCGCGAATTCAGAACCCACCCGACATTGTCGTTCTCGTCGGCGACTTCCCACCACATGCCGTTCTTGTTGCCGGTCGGATAGACGATTGCGCCTGCCGGTAGCGTGCGGACGACGCGGCCGTTGGGTGAGGCGATCGAGCGGAGCGCGACAGATCCTTGCGCGGTGAAGGACTTGGTCGGCGCTGCTTCCGCAGTGCCTGCCGAGCCGGGCGTCACGAGGCCGAGGTCGGTGACCATCTTTGAATATGCCTGGATAAAGGCAAGCGTGACGATACGCCCGATGTCGGTGTTGTCGTAACCGCCGCCCACTGCCGCCGCGCCGCCCGCGCCCCAGAAGCCACCGCCGCCGCCGCCGAAACTGACACTGTTCTTGACTGCATAGCCGTCCTGCACCGCAATTGTCTCGGTTGTCCGCACGTTGGTCAGCGACAGGACGGTGTTTGCTTCCATCTTCTTGCTGCCGATGCCTCCGACAAGCCCGCCCAGGCCGCCGAACATGCGGTTGCCTACCGCCGCGCCGATTGCGCTTCCGCCCGAGTTGCGGTTCGACGCCTGCACCTCGGCGACGAGTACATAATCGGCGGCCTTGATCTGGCCCTGACCCACGTTGGACCGGCGCTGGAGGCCGAGGTTCGCGCCGATGTCACGCTCGCGCTGCGCCGCGCTCAGGCCCGACTGGCGATCGACGAGGTTGAAGCACCCCGAGCGCTGGACAAGCACCTTGATGAGTTTTTGCGGACCCGTCAGCTGGAACTGCGTCCAGCCCGAAGGATCGTCGCCGTCCATGACCGAAACCGTGCCAAGCTTGCGAGTGCAGCGCGGCACGTCGGTCATTGCCTGCTCCTGCGCACGCTGCGTGCCCGATGGCTTCGCGGCGGCAAACGACTGTGACGGTATCACGACGACGAGTGCCAGCGATACACTGGCAAGAATTGCTGATTTCGACACGCTTTGATCCCCGTTGAAATCGCCCGGACCCTTGCCCTGAACGACGTGAAGCGACGCGACCCGCTTGTGGCCCTTCCCCTAGCACCCTGCGCATTGCTGCGCTAGGCGCTCGGTCCATGACACCTCTCGACAAAATTCGTAACTTTTCGATTATCGCGCATATCGACCACGGCAAATCAACGCTTGCCGATCGGCTGATTCAAACGACCGGCGGACTGACGGCGCGCGAGATGTCGGCGCAGGTGCTCGACAACATGGACATCGAGAAGGAACGCGGCATCACGATCAAGGCGCAGACAGTGCGCCTCGACTGGAAGGGCTATGAGCTCAACCTGATGGACACGCCGGGACATGTCGATTTCGCTTATGAAGTGTCACGTTCGCTGGCGGCGTGTGAAGGTGCGCTGCTCGTGGTCGACGCGGCGCAAGGCGTGGAGGCGCAGACGCTTGCCAATGTCTATCAGTCGATCGAGCAGGATCACGAAATTGTGCCTGTTATCAACAAGATCGACTTGCCCGCGGCCGAACCGGAAATGGTCAGGAAGGAAATCGAGGAAATCATCGGCCTCGATGCGTCGAATGCGATCCTGACCAGCGCGAAATCGGGAATCGGCATCGAGGACGTGCTCGACGCCGTCATCGAACGCATTCCTCCGCCCAAAGGCGACCGCGACGCGCCGCTCAAAGCCATGCTCGTCGACAGCTGGTACGACCCCTATCTCGGCGTCGTCATCCTGATCCGCGTCATCGACGGCGTCATTCGCAAGGGTCAGGAAATCGTCTTCATGGCGGCGGGGACGAAGCACCTCGTCGACCGGGTCGGCTGCATGCGGCCGAAGATGGAAATCCTGACCGAGATCGCTGCGGGCGAGATCGGCTTCATCACCGCACAGATAAAGGAAGTCGCACAGACGCGCGTCGGGGACACGATTACCGATGCCAAGCGCCCCGCGCTCGAGGCGCTGCCGGGATTCAAGGAAGTTCAGCCGGTCGTGTTCTGCGGCTTGTTCCCGGTCGACGCCAACGACTTCGAGAAACTGCGCGAGAGCATCAGCAAGCTGCGGTTGAACGATGCGTCGTTCAGCTTCGAGACGGAGAGCAGTGCGGCGCTTGGCTTCGGCTTCCGGTGCGGGTTTCTCGGGCTGCTCCACCTGGAGATCATTCAGGAACGCCTGACGCGCGAATACGACCTCGACCTGATAACGACCGCGCCTTCGGTGATTTACGAAATTCATCTCCAGCATGCCGACCCCGCAGGCATCAAAGTCCTGCACCTCCACAATCCGGCCGACATGCCCGACCCGAGCCGGATCGAAAGCATCGAGGAGCCGTGGATAGAGGCGGTGATCTATGTCCCCGACGAATATCTTGGTTCGATCCTGAAGCTCTGCCAGGACCGGCGCGGCATTCAGAAGAACCTGACCTACGTCGGCGGCCGCGCTCAGGTGACTTACGAACTGCCGCTCAACGAAGTGGTGTTCGATTTTTACGACCGGCTCAAGTCGATCAGCCGCGGCTATGCGAGCTTCGACTATCGCCAGATCGGTCACCGGCTTGGCGACCTCGTCAAGATGAACATCATGGTCAACGGCGAGCCTGTCGACGCGCTAAGCATGATCGTTCACCGCGGCACCGCCGAAAGCCGCGGCCGCGGCATGTGCGAGCGGCTGAAGGATTTGATTCCGCGCCACTTGTTCAAGATTCCCATACAGGCGGCAATCGGCGGCAAGGTCATCGCCCGTGAAACCATCGCCGCGATGCGCAAGGACGTGACCGCCAAATGTTATGGCGGCGACGCGACCCGCAAGAAAAAGCTGCTCGAAAAACAGAAAGAGGGCAAGAAGCGGATGAGGGAGTACGGGAGCGTGAGCATCCCGCAAGAGGCATTCATTGCCGCACTGCGGATGGGGGACGAAGGTTAGGCCGGGCTTCCCCACGCCGCGATGAACGATGCGATTGCGGCGTCGATATCGGCTTCGATCTCGGCAGCGGTCGCGCTTTCGCTTCCAAGCAAGGCGTGCTGATAGACGCCGCACTGGCACATGGCGGCATATTGCCGTGTCGCGCGGGCAGGATCGCCCTCGCGAACGATCCCGCGCCTCATCGCGTTTTCCAGATAGGCGGCGAGCTTGTCCTTGCCGCGCTTGGGGCCGCGATCGAAAAATACTTCGCCGAGTTCGGGAAACCGTCCCGCCTCTCCGATGACGAGGCGGTGAAGCGCCAGGATCGGCGGCGAAAGGACAATCGCCATCATCCCCGTGGCGAAGCGTTTCAGTGCAACATCCAATGGCTCGGACACGTCCATGGGAACGTCGATGGCCGTGCCATAGGTTTCCAGAAGGTCGTCGACGACGGCCACAAACAGTTCGTGCTTGGACGGAAAATATGTCCACAAGGTCGTCTTTGACCCTCCAACCCGGACCGCGATCGACGACATTGTCGTGCCGGCAAATCCGTGCGCAAAGAACGCTTCGCGGGCGGCACTTACAAATGCGCCGCGGCGATCCGTCGCAATTCCCTGTGCCGATGCCATATCGTAATACTAACCAGTATCATTTCAATTGACAACTCAATACGGAAGCGCAAAGAGGCGTGATGATACCGGCCAGTATTGCCCGTTGGGCGCCCCTCTGCCCAGCGCTTGTCGCCATTGCTGCCGTGGCAGGTTGCGCGACTGTGCCGAGCCTGGGTAGCCTTCCGGAACCTAAACCGGCGATTGCGCTGGCATCGTCCGAATCTTTCGCAGGCGGCACAAGCGCCTGGCCCGCAGAAAAGTGGTGGCGCGGGTTCGGCGATTCGGAACTCGACGCGCTTATCGATGAAGCGCTCCGTGAATCGCCCGACGTCATCGCCGCCGCCGCTCGGGTAAGGAGTGCCGAAGCGATTGCCCAGCAGGCCGGTGCAAACCGGCAACCGGGCTTTAGCGTCGATGGCAGTGCGGGCGGGATTCAACAAAGCCAGAACCTCGGTGTACCTCCCCAGTTTGTGCCCGACGGCGTTCGGGACACAGGGCGGCTGACGGCTTCGTTCTCCTTCAATTTGGACTTATGGGGAAAAAGCAGGGCTGCGCTTGCGGCGGCAACGTCCGAAGGGCAGGCGGCGCGCGTCGATGCGGCGCAGGCGCGCCTGTTGCTGACGACGGGGATCGCGGCTGCTTATGCCGAGCTCGCACAACTCTATCGCACGCGTGACGTCGCGACCGATGCACTGAAGGTGCGCGAAAGCACCGCCACGCTGACTGCCCAACGTGTCGAGGTTGGCGTCGATACACGTGGAAGCCTGCGTCAGGCAGAGGCACGTGTGCCGGTCGCGCGCGCCGACATAGCGGCGCTCGACGAGTCGATCGTGCTGACCCGGAACCGCATCGCCGCATTGCTTGGGGCGGGACCTGACCGCGGGCGGGCCATCCCGCGGCCTGCCTTGCCCGAATTGACTGCTGGCGTTCCTGCCAGCGCGGGGATCGACCTTGTCGGTCGCCGTCCCGACATTGTCGCCGCTCGCCTGCGTGCGGAGGCCGCTGCGAAGCGCATCGATGTCGCGCGTGCGGATTTCTATCCGAATGTAAATCTCTCAGCGATTGTCGGTCTGCAGTCGCTTGGGCTTGGGCAGTTGTTCGACAGCGGGTCGACCTACGGGAACGGCGGTGCGGCTTTCAGCCTGCCGATATTCGACGGTGGCCGGCTGCAAGGGCGCTTCCGGCAATCGCGCGCCGAATATGATGCAGCGGTCGCGCGATATGACGGCGTGCTGGTGGCCGCGCTGCGCGAAGTCGCAGACACCTTGGCCAGCCAAAAGTCGACGCAGGTGCGCCTCGCCGAGCAACGCGCCGCGTTGAAGGCGGCCGAGGAAGCGAGCAGCATTGCCATTCTGCGGTACCGGGGCGGACTCTCGAACCAGCTTCAGGTGCTCGTTACGGCCGATGCGCTGCTCGCCAATCGGCGTGCGGTTGCCGACCTGGAGGCGAGGAAGGTCTCGCTCGACATCGCATTGATCCGCGCGCTTGGCGGCGGTTACACCAATACCGGAGCATAAGATGGCCGACGCAAACCCCAGTGAGATCGTCGCGAGCGCGCAGCGGCCGGTCGACACGAATGCCAGGCGCAAGCGGCTTTTTACGATCCTCGGCGCAGTCGTGCTGGTCGCCGCCATTCTATATGGTGCCTGGTATTTCCTGACTCAGGCGGGCCGCGTGCATACTGATAATGCTTATGTCGGGGCGGACTCGGCGCAGGTTACGGCACTGGTCTCGGGCCCGGTCACGGAAGTGCGCGTCGGCGGCACTCAGGCGGTCAGGAAGGGCGACATCCTGGTCGTGCTCGACGATGCCGATGCCCGGGTCGATGTTGCGACGGCGCAAGCAGCATTGCTGCAGGCGCAGCAGCGCTTTGCCCAGGCGTCGGCCAATGTCGGGGCTGCGGAGGCAAAGTGGGGCGCGCGTGGTGCCGAGATTGCTCAGGCACGCGCTCGCTCGGTCGAGGCGCAGGCCCAGTTCGAACGTACCCGCATCGATCTGTCCAGGCGGGAGGCACTGGTCGGAAGCGGCGCGGTTTCGGGCGAGGAGCTTTCCTCCGCACGGGCGGCATTTGCCGCGGCGCAGGCGGGTCGTGCGCTGGCACAGGCCGCAATCGCATCGGCCGAAGCGAACCGTGCAGCCGCAGACAGCGACGTCGCCGCGAGTGCGGCATTGGTGCGTGGCACGACCGCGGCGACGGCACCCGATGTTGCTGCCGCGCGTGCCCGGCTCGACGCGGCGCGCCTCAATCTTTCGCGTACCGTCATCCGCGCGCCGGTTTCGGGCATCGTGACCAACCGCCAGGTTCAGGTGGGGCAACGCATTGCCGCCGGTGCACCGATCATGACCATCGTGCCTATCTCGACCGCCTATGTCGATGCCAATTTCAAGGAGAGCCAGTTCCGCAGGCTCCGCATTGGCCAGCCGGTCGAAATGACTTCCGATTTCTATGGCGATGACGTCGTGTATCATGGCCGTGTCGCCGGATTTGCGGGCGGCACC
>JANMKS010000465.1:0-1568 GCA_031372155.1 Sphingomonas sp. | reverse complement strand
GTCGACCGCGAATACCGTGGCCGCGAAAAGGCAAGCGACCACGCACCGACGTGGATTGAACTGCGCTAGGCCTTGATCCCGAACAGCCGCCGCTTCTCTTCATCGCTCATGGGCGCGTCCTGCGCCGGATACAGCGATTCCCTGTCGGCATAGGCCTTCGCCACCGCGGGCCGCGCCGCAATCTGATCGAACCAGCGCTTCAAATTGGGGTGCTTGCCCAGATCCTGCTTGTGCGCCTCATGCGGGACGATCCACGGGTAGCACGCCATATCGGCGATCGAGTAATCGCCGCCCAGGAATTCACGGTCCGAAAGCCGCTTGTCCATCACCCCGTAAAGCCGGGTCGTTTCGTTGACATAGCGGTCCATGGCGTAAGGGATTTTCTCAGCCGCGTAGATGTTGAAATGGCCGTTCTGCCCCGCCATCGGACCCAGGCCACCCATCTGCCAGAACAACCATTGCAGGACTTCGGCGCGGCCGCGTACGTCCGCTGAAATGAACCGGCCGACTTTTTCGGCAAGATACAACAGGATCGCACCGCTTTCGAATACGCTGATCGGTGCGCCGCCGTCGACGGGGGCGGTATCGACAATCGCCGGGATGCGGTTGTTGGGCGAAATGCTCAGGAATGCGGGTGCGAATTGCTCGCCCGCGCGGATGCTCACCGGGTGAATGCTGTGTTCGATGCCGGCTTCTTCGAGCAGGATCGACACTTTCATGCCGTTGGGGGTTGGCCAGCTGTGCAGTTCGATCATCGTCAGAGCGCCTTTTCGTAGATGCGGTAAATCTTGTTGATGCGGCCGTTGATCGCTTCGCCGACCGACTTCATCGGGCCGTTGTCGTCAAGCACCCAGCCGAATTCGCCGCGCGTCGCACCATAGCGGTCGCGCGCATCGCGCCGCGTGAATTCGACCAGCATGAAAGCAAGCTGGCTCGCCAGCCGCGTCGCCTGCATCTTTTTCAGCACGCCCATCAACGGCACACGCATCGTCCGTACGCTCGGACGGCGCAGCCACCACAGCAGCTTTGCCCAGTTGATGGGGAACAGGTTCCCGCCATAACCGGCCAGTTTCTCGTTCAGGTCGGGCAGCGTCATCATGAATGCGACCGGCTCGCCGTCGACTTCGGCAACGCGGATCAAATCCTCGAACACGATCGGCTTCAACTTCTTTCCGGCAAATGCGATCTCGGCGTCGGTCAGCGGCACGAACCCCCAGTTGTCCGACCACGCATCGTTCAATATGCCCAGTATCAGCGCGGCTTCGGCATCGAATCGGCGCTTGTCGACGTGGCGGATGACGATGCGGCTGTTGCGCTCGCCCGATTGCACGATTCGCTCGACGAGCGGCGGGAAGGGGACCAGCAAGTCGATCTCGTAAGTGTAGAGATCCTTGGCCTGTGCATAGCCCGCGCCGGTGATCCACGCCTCATAGGCCGGGCTGTTGTGCCCCATCATCACGGTGGGCGGGTGATCGTGCCCCTGAACGAGCAGGCCGGGTTCGTCCCAGATCGAAATCGACAGCGGCCCCAGAACGCGGTTCATCCCCTTGTCGCGCAACCAGTCCTCG
>JANMKS010000446.1:0-2144 GCA_031372155.1 Sphingomonas sp. | reverse complement strand
GCCGTGCTGACCGGACTGCTGCTGGCGCGGGGCGCGCGCAAGGCCGAACCCGGCAGTCCTGCCGGGCATTTGTGGCACGAGGTATTCCTGAACGGATCGGTGGTCCTGTTGCTGGGTGCGTTCGCGATCGGGCTGATCGTCGGCCCCGCGAAATATGCCGCTGTTGCCCCTGTATTTACGGTGGGTTTCAGCGGGATGCTGTGCCTGTTCCTGCTGGACATGGGCCTGGTCGCGGTGCGCCGCCTGCGTGAGAGCCGGGCGATGACGCTGCGTCTGGCCGGTCTTGCGGTGGTGTTGCCGCTCGTGAACGGTTTTGTCGGTTTCGGGCTGGGGCTGGCGCTCGGGCTGAGCGGGGGGACGCTTGCGGCCTTTGCGATCCTCGCCGCCAGCGCATCCTATATCGCGGTGCCCGCGGCCATGCGGATGGCATTGCCCAAGGCGGACCCGGGGCTTTACCTGTCGATGTCGCTTGCGGTCACGTTCCCGTTCAACATCGTGATCGGCATCGCGCTGTTCACGGCACTCGCACAACAGGCAGGGTAACACGATGGTCGAGATGGTGAAGCGCAAGCGCATCGAGGTGCTGGTGGACGCACCACTCGCCGACTGGCTGGTCAGCGAGGCCGAGCACGCCGGATTGACGCACTATACGTTGCTGCCCGTCCTGTCGGGGCGCGGTCGCATGGGCGGATGGCGTGACGAGGACATGAGCGGCGCGATCGCCAAGCGAATGTTCGTGAGCATTACGACCGAGGACCGCGCCCGGGCGCTCGCCGATACGCTGGCCGCGCGCCTGGACGAATACGGCCTGTTGCTGGCGGTCAGCGATGTCGAAGTCGTTCGGGGCGAGCGGTTCTGAAGGAATTTCCCCCGCGCACTTGAAACCGGCGCGTTCGGCCCCACAAAGGTCAGGTGCGGGCCGGGCCCCTCTGACGATCGAACGATCGTGATGTCGGACCGCACCGGGTGATGCCCGGTGCCTTGGGTCCGTAAAGTCCTGCCACCGGGTCATCCGTCGATGCAAACGCAACGAGGAGTGGCCTTTATGAATGCGATTATCCACAAGATGAAGCTGGTCCATGCGCGGCTGGACAGTGAGATTCGGCGCGAGTTGAAGACGCGCTGGCCGGACCGCGACCGCGTGACCCGGCTTAAGAAACTCAAGCTCGCGATCAAGGATCGCTTGCAGGGCTCGGCACCGCGACTAGCGGCGGACTGATGTGCGGCCGCCGATGGCAATTGCCGTCGGCGGCCTGGCACTGGTAAAAAGGGCGCTGGGCCTCGCAAAATTCCCCCGCCAGTGTCGCTCGGTATCACCGTAACGATCCTTGCAGCGGGCGTAGGCTGTTCGCTTTGGAAAACCTGCGCTAACGGGGTCACGAATTGAATGTGACAGGGACGTGACAAAAGCGTGAAGATATCGAGCAAGATACTGGCGGGTGCGGCGCTTGTCGTGTCGTCGCCCGCCGTCGCCGCGACCGATGACTTTCAGCAGTGGACGACGGTCTCGGTCAATGCGCCGCTCGGGGGCGGTTTCCTTGGCTCTGCGGAAATCGTCGGCCGGTTCACGGACAATGCCGATCGGCTGGGCCAGTTGGAATCGCGGGTACAAATCGGACGCCGCGTCAGCAAATCGGTGGTGGTCTGGCTGGGGTATGTTCACCTCGTCAGCTATGCCAAGGCAGGGCGCGACGGCATCGAGGAGCAGGCGGTCGAGCAGGTAAGCTGGACAGTGGGGCGCTTCCTGGGCGGGACGCTGTCGTCACGGACGCGGTTCGAGCAAAAATTCCAGAGGGGGGTATCGAAAACTGCCTTCCGGGTCCGCGAACAGGTGCGCCTGTCGGTGCCGCTGCATGAGAAGGGGCCGAACGCGCTGATCTGGGTCGAACCGTTCGTATCGCTCAACGATACTTCGGCGGTGCGGAGCGGACTCGACCAGGTGCGCTCGTTCGCGGGCCTTGACGTCCCGCTCTTCAAGGGAGCGAACGTCGAAGCGGGATACCTCAACCAGTATTTGAACCGGCCATCGGGCGATCGCAGCAACCACACGCTTTCGGTGACGCTGGGATATAGATTCTAGGCGAGCAGCCGCGCCCCCACGATCAGGAGGACGGTTGCAAGGACCGGTTTGAGGAGCGCGTCGC
>JANMKS010000428.1:0-2603 GCA_031372155.1 Sphingomonas sp. | reverse complement strand
GAGTTCGACTATTCCGAACTCTATGCACCGGTCGATCTCGACATCGGCCATTGCCGGATCTCGGTGGCAGAGCCTGCGGGAATGGCGGCTTCGGACGATCCCGCCCGCTGGAGCCATGTGCGCGTCGCCACCAAATATCCCAATCTGACGCGCAAGCATTTCGAAGGGCGCGGCGTGCAGGCCGAATGCGTCAAGCTCAATGGCGCGATGGAACTCGCACCAACGCTCGGCCTGTCCAGCCGGATCGTCGACCTGGTTTCGTCGGGCCGGACGTTGAAGGACAACGGGCTGGTCGAGGTCGAGGTCATCGCGCAGGTTTCGGCGCGCCTTATCGTCAACCGCGCGGCCTACAAGACACGCGACGACGTAGTCCCGCTGGTCGAAGCATTCCGGGCGGCAGTACATGATTAGGCTGGACACGCGCGACGAAACATTTGCGGTTGAATTTGCCGCATTGGTCGAAGGACGACGCGACGCCGACGAAGATGTTTCGCGCGACGTCGCGGCGATACTGGCGCGCGTCCGGAACGAAGGTGACAGCGCGATTGCCGCCTACACGCGCCAGTTCGACCTGCATGATCGCCCTTCGCGCATCGCGCTTGCCGAGTGCAAAGCCGCACTCGACGGCCTCGACCGTGATTTGCGCGCCGCGCTCGAGCTGGCGGCCGCGCGTATCCGGTCGTTTCATCAGGGTCAGCGGCCGCAAGACCGCGACTTCACGGATAACGTCGGCGTGCGCCTTGGCGCGCGCTGGAACGCGGTCGATGCCGCAGGGCTTTACGTGCCCGGGGGTCGCGCAGCCTATCCATCGTCGGTATTGATGAATGCCATCCCGGCAAAGGTTGCGGGCGTCACGCGTGTCGTCATGGTGACGCCGACGCCGGGCGGCGAAGCGAACCCCCTCGTGCTGGCCGCAGCGGCACTGGCAGGCGTGGACGAGGTGTGGCGTATCGGTGGCGCTCAGGCCGTAGCCGCGCTCGCCTATGGCACCGCAACTATCGCCCCTGTCGATGTGATCGTCGGTCCTGGCAACGCCTGGGTCGCGGAGGCCAAGCGCCAGCTCTATGGGCGCGTCGGGATCGACATGGTCGCGGGCCCGTCAGAAATCCTTGTCGTGGCGGACGGCGACAACGATCCCGACTGGATCGCCACAGACTTGCTGAGCCAGGCCGAGCACGACCCGACCAGCCAGTCGATCCTGATCACCGACGATGCCGCTTTCGCCGATGCAGTTGCCAACGCGATCGAGCGTGCCTTGCCCCTGCTCGCCACCCAGGCGGTTGCCCGGGTGAGCTGGGACGCCAACGGCGCGATCATCGTCGTCAGGCATCTGGATGAGGCACCCGTGCTTGTCGACAGGCTGGCGCCCGAGCATCTGGAGCTTGCGATCAACGATCCCGAAGCCACGTTCGCGCGCGTCCGCCACGCCGGGTCGGTCTTTCTCGGCCGACACACCCCCGAAGCCATCGGAGATTATCTTGCCGGTCCCAACCATGTCCTGCCCACGGGCCGCCGCGCGCGGTTCGCTTCGGCTTTGTCGGTCACCGATTTCATGAAGCGCACCAGCTTTATCGGCTGTTCGCAGGCAGCGCTGGCGGAGCTGGGGCCGGCGGCGGTGGCGCTGGCGACAGCCGAAGGTTTGCCTGCGCACGCGCGTTCGATTGCCGTCAGACTGTGAGCCGCGCCAGATCCCGGTCCGCTGCGCGCCTGGCGGCAGTGCAGGCGCTCTATCAGCACGACATGGAAGCGACGCCGCAAGCGCGATTGCTCCACGAATTTCATCAGCACCGACTGGGCGCAACGATCGGCGAAGACGAATATGCCGAGGCGGAAGTCGATTTCTTCGACGATCTGGTAAAGGGCGCCCTCGCCCGCGCGGACGAAATCGACGTGCTGGTGGCGGGTAAACTCGCTGCGGGCTGGTCGCTCGAACGCCTCGACAAGCCGATGCGGGCAATTCTCCGCGTCGGCACTTACGAACTCCTCGCGCGCGCCGACGTGCCGGTAAAGACCGTTATCAACGAGTATGTCGACGTCGCGGACGCCTTTTACGACAAGCGCGAGAAGGGCTTCGTGAACGGACTGCTCGACGCCGTCGCAAAAGACGTACGCGCCTGAAATCGCATTGTTCGCGGGCGAAGCGGGCTGCCTTACGCCCGCCCTGGCGTGAACTTCAGCGCGGTTCCGTTGATGCAATGCCGCTTGCCGGTGGGCGGCGGACCGTCGTCGAAGACATGACCCAGATGCCCGCCGCAGCGTCGGCAATGCTCCTCGACCCGAGAAAAGCCGAGCGTCGAATCGGTGCGGTTGCGGACCGCATTGGGCAGCGCCGCGTAGAAGCTCGGCCAGCCCGTCCCGCTCTCGAACTTGGTCTTCGACGAATAGACCGGCAGGGCGCACCCCGCACACGCGAATATCCCCGCGCGATGCTCGTTCAGATACGGGCTGTTCCCGGGCCGATCGGTCGCTTCCTGGCGCAACGTCGCAAACTGTGCAGGCGTCAGGCGCTTTTTCCATTCGGCTTCGGTGAGCGTGACTTCGAAGCGCTCCTTCGCCGCGGGCTTCGCACAGGCGGTCGTGACGAACGCGCCGCCAAGCACGGC
>JANMKS010000386.1:0-4349 GCA_031372155.1 Sphingomonas sp. | reverse complement strand
CACTGAAAAAGGACCGAACGGTACGAAGGCGTCGGGGGAAGAGGATGACTGCGACTCGATCCCCGAATGGGCCACGCGGCGCGCCAGCCACGCCACCGACAAACGCAACCTCGTCGGGACCGCCAGGGTGAAAGTCACCTACACATCGCCGATCGATCAGTCGTACCAGAGTGGCGTCCTCGAATTCACCGGGCGAGACGAGCTTTTCTACACGCTCAACGCACACGACAAGCTGAAGATTCTGGTGAGCAAGAGCGATCCGACGAAGATCAAGCTTTAGGGGGTTAGAGCTGTCGTTGGACAGTCGTGGGTGAGGTCGCTTTGCTCCCGTCACCATCGGGCAAAATATGCCCCCGGCATATTTTGTCTCGTGGTGAGGTCGCTTGCGCTCCCGTCACCAAAGCACAAATCGTTCCCCGGACGATTTGAGTCTTTGGTGACCCCTACGGGGCTCGAACCCGTGTTTCAGCCGTGAAAGGGCCGCGTCCTAACCACTAGACGAAGGGGCCGCCGGAGCGAAGCGCGCGCATAGGCGAAGCGGGGCCGGACGGTCAAGGTCAGTCTATCCACGCAGCATCGTCGAGGTGCAGTTCCGCAGCCGGACGCGCGCCCCAGTCGTCGACTTTCGCGCGGCCCGCGACCCACAGGCGGCGATCGGCAGGTGCCCCGAGCAGCGCTTGCCCCAGCGGCGTGTCGGCGCTTCTGAACGCGACGACCTTTAGCGAACGGCCATCGTCCCCCGCCACGATCGCCCGGACATGCCCGCCGCTGCCGACGATATCCGCCTTGACGACCCGCACCGGCCCTGCGGCGACCCTGGGCGCAGGCCATCCCATGCCGTATGGGCCGCCGACCTCCAGCGCATCGACGAGCGCAGGGGTCATGCCACCGCAGGCGACGACCGCGTCGAGCAGCAGTGCGCGGTCGCCGCTGGCCCTTGCACAATCCGCCTCAAGCCGGTCGTGAATAAAGTCGGCAAAAGCCTCGATCTTGCCGGCCGCGACCGTGAGCCCTGCGGCCATTGCGTGTCCACCGCCCGCAACGAGCAATCCCATGTCCTTTGCCGCCAGGACCGCCGCGCCAAGATCGACACCGGAAACCGAACGCCCCGATCCCTTGCCGACGCCCTCCGCATCAATGGCGATGACAATCGCGGGTTTGCCCAGCTTTTCCTTCAGCCTGCCCGCGACGATGCCGATCACGCCGGGGTGCCAGCCTGCGCCTGCAACCACCGCCACCGCGCGATTGCCTGCGCCGGCCGATGCCGCCTCTGCTTCGGCCTGCACGCCCGCCTCGATCGTGCGGCGCTCTTCGTTCAGCCGGTCGAGTTCTTCGGCGATCTCGCGCGCCTCGTCCGGGTCGTCGGTCGTCAGCAGTCGCACGCCCAGGTCCGATTTGCCGACCCGCCCGCCGGCATTGATTCTGGGACCGAGCGCGAAACCGAGGTCGGAACACTGCGGTGCACGTTTCAATCGCGATGCCACCAAAAGCGCGTTCAGCCCGACATTGCGGCCGCCGGCCATGATCTTCAGTCCCTGGGCGACGAATGCTCGGTTGAGCCCGCGCAAGGCGGCAACGTCGGCCACCGTCCCCAGCGCTACGATGTCGAGCAGGTCCATCAGCCGAGGCTCGGCCCGCTCCGCGAAAAAGCTGCGCGCCCGCAGCGTTCTTAGAAGCGCGGCCGCCAGAAGAAACGCGACGCCCACCGCCGCCAGATGTCCGTGCGCCGCGCCCTCCTCGCATTCGTCGAGGCGATTGGGGTTTACGAGCGCGAACGCGGCCGGGAGTTCGGTCGCGCACTGGTGGTGATCGACGACGATGACGTCGACGCCGGTCGCTCTGGCCATTGCCAGCGCCTCGAACGCCTGGGCACCGCAATCGACTGTCACGATCAGCGACGCGCCGCCCTCGGCAATCCGGACGAGTGCCTCGCCGGACGGGCCATAGCCTTCCATCAGGCGGTCGGGGATATAGGCTTGCGGTGAAAGGCCGAGCGCACGGAGGACGCGGACAAGCAACGCAGCGGACGTCGCCCCGTCGACATCATAGTCGCCGAAAATCGTGACTGCCTCATTGCCCAGCACCGCCTGCGCCAGGCGTTCGGCGGCGCGGTCCATGTCCTGAAAAATGGACGGGTCCGGCATGAAACTGCGGATCGTCGGTTCGCGGTGCGCGTCGAGCGCGCTGGCCGGGCATCCGCGGGCTAGCAGAAGCTGCGTGACAAGGTCGTCGCTTTCGCCCGAGCCCGCACCGCCACGCCAGCGCCATGCCTGCCCCGTTATCGACGACGTGATGGAAAGCGGAGACACGCGCGTGCAATGCCCGCTCTTGCGTCGGGATGCCAGCCGCCAGGCAAAGCCTTTCCCGATTGTTAACGATGATTCGCTAGATTCATCCCGTGTGGACCAGACACTTCTTGCACGCGATCTCACTGTGGCGCGGCCTTGCGGCTGTGCTGCTTTGTGTTGCAATGGCACTTCTCGGCGGCGGCACCGCACAGGCGAATACCTGTTCGTCCGCCGCGACGCAGGGCACCGCGCCCGCAGAATGGCAAACCTATTGCTGGCTGGATTTCGCCGGATACAATGATGCGACCGCAAAATCGATCGCGGGACAGCCGTTCAGCTTCACGCTGACCGATGGATCGACGCTGACGCTGACGATCAAGACGACCAGCGCCAACCCCACCGGACTGAACGCGACTGCGGCCCCTTCATGGACCGGTGCCGCCGTCGGCAACAGCGCATTCATCGGTATTCCGGGTCGTCCGATCCTCTATACGGCGGCGGCGGGGTCGACGACGGTTCAGCTGACCAACATCGTCATCACGCCGCCGCCCGGCGCAGGCGCGACGACTGCCTATATGTTCATCGGTGCCGATGCCGAATCCACCGACAATGCCGAAGCGCTTTCGTTCACGACCAACGGCGGCAACTGGACCATTCTCGATCAGGTCAATCCCATCAGTGGCGGCCAGTATCCGACCGTGACGAATACCGGCACGACCTTTACCGAAGCGGGAGCGGGGCTGACGGGCTACGTCGGCGGGTATATTGTCGGATCGACAACGCCGACCACCGTGTCCGGCACACTGGGCGCAGGAGGCCTTCAGGGCGCGATGTTCGCGGTGCGCTTCGCCTCGTTGAAGCTGACGAAGACGATCGTCAGTTCGCGCCTCAATGCCGCCGACCAATTCACCTACCGCGTCGCGTCGACCGGAACCGGCTCGATCCTGACGTCGGGAACGACGACCGGCACCGCCAACGGTCCCTTCACATCGGCGACGGTCTCGCTCGCGTCCGGCCTGCCGCTGACGCTTTCGGAGGTCATGGCGGCCGGCAGCGTCAGCGCGATCGCCAGTTACAGCGCGCGGCTGACCTGCACGAATGCCAACGCGAGTTCGACGACGCCGCTTCCCATCAATGTCGCCGCGACTTCTTATAACTTCGGTCCGCTGGCCTACGGCGACGCGGTCAATTGCAATTTCCAGAACACGCCGGTTCCGCGCCTGACGCTGACAAAGGCGCTTGCGGGCACCCGGGTCTTTGCCGCCGACCAGTTCACGATGAACATCCGCACGGGCGCGACGGTCGTCGCCACGACCACCACCACAGGTACCGGTGCTGCTGTCGCCGCGGCCAGTACACCGGTGCTCCAGGCAAGCGCCGGGACTGCCTATGGGCTCGAAGAAGTCCCCGCCGGCACGACCATGCTGACCTATTACACGTCGGGTATGGCGTGCACGAACGCCTTTGCGACATCGACGACGGTGCTGCCGACCGTGCCCGGAGGCAGCGTGACGCCCGCGCTCGGCGACAATATCACCTGCACGATCACCAACACGCCCAAGCCTAACAAAGCGGCGCTCACGGTCGTCAAGACATCCACGATCCTGTCCGATCCGGTCAACGGCACGATCAATGCCAAAGCGATACCGGGCGCGGTCATTCGCTATGCGATCACCATCACGAACACAGGGACGGGGCCAGTCGACGCGAGCACCGTCGTCATCGTCGATCCGCTTCCGGCCGCGCTTTCCGCCTATGTCGCGGGAACGCCGGTCGTGTTTGTCGACGGCAGCCCGGCAAGCGGGCTTGGCTATAGCTATGCCGCCAGCGTGTCCTGGACAAAGACGGCGGGCGGAACGACCGGCTTCGGCGCGGCGCTGACTCCCGACGGCAACGGCTATGATGCGGCGGTGACCGGAATTCGCATCGCCCCTACCGGCATAATGGCCGCCGCGAGTGTCTCCGGACAGCCGAGTTTCACGATCCAGTTCGACGCACTCGTCAAATAGCCGATCGAGCGTCTGTTCTGCGCCGACACGTTGCCGCGCTCAGTCGGCCTTC
>JANMKS010000382.1:0-11127 GCA_031372155.1 Sphingomonas sp. | reverse complement strand
CGAGATGCCGCCGCCCATCGTGCCCGCGCCAATGACGCCGACCCGCTTGATCTCGCGCGGCTTTACGTCGGGACCGATGCCGTCGATCTTCTGCGCCTGGCGTTCGGCAAAGAAAATGTGACGTTGCGCCGCCGACTGGCTGCCGAACATTAGCTTCATGAACTGTTCGCGCTCGAACTTGATGCCCTCGTCGAACGGCAGGCGCGTCGCCGCCTCGACACAGGCGATGTTGGCGGCGGGTGCCTCAAACCCGCGAAACTTCTTCGCATTCGCCTTGGCATATGCGTCGATGCTCGCCACATCGCCCTTCACGGGCAGGTCGCGCGACGGGCGCGGCCCGCTGGCGACGCACTCACGCGCAAACGCGATCGCATCGGCTTCCAGCGTGTCTTCGCCTGCGATCTTGTCGATCAGCCCGACCTCGAACGCCTTCTTTGCGCTGATCGGCGATCCGCCCGCGCACATCTCGACCGCAGCCTCAATTCCCGCCACGCGCGGCAACCGCTGTGTTCCGCCCGCCCCCGGAAGCAGGCCCAGCTTAACTTCGGGCACGCCGATCTTCGCCGAGGGCACCGCAATCCGGTAATGCGCGCCGAGCGTCACTTCGCATCCGCCGCCAAGCGCGGTGCCGTGGATCGCAGCGATGACCGGCTTGCTCGACGCCTCGATCATGTCGACGACTTCGGGCAGCTGGGGCATAACCGGCGGCTTGGTGAATTCGGTGATATCGGCCCCCGCAAAGAAGGTTCGGCCGTCGCACCGGATTACCACCGCCTTCACGCTGTCGTCGGCCAGCGCCTGTTTGATTCCCGCGTCGAGGCCGATCCTCACCGCCGCGCCGAGCGCGTTGACGGGCGGGTTGTCCGAAATGATGACGAGCACGTCGTCGTGCTTTTCCGTGCGAATGGGGCTGTCGGTCATTTTGGTATCTCCGATTTATATATGGAACCGACTTCCCTGAGCGTGTCGAAGGGCTGTTCTTCTTGGTTCCTCAAGAAGGGGGCTTCGACAAGCTCAGCCAAATCGGCAATTGGGTAGTTCATCCCGTCAATGCCGAATACAACATCGTCTTGATCTCGCGGCGGACCGGGTAGGCATTGGACGGCATCAATTGCGTCATGAAGATCATGATCACGTCATCCACCGGATCGACGAAGAAACCGGTCGAGAACATGCCGCCCCAGTAATACTCGCCATTGTTGCCCGGCATCATGGTGGCGGGCGCGTCGATGACAGTGCCAAAACCCAGGCCGAAGCCCATGCCCGCATTCTCCGCCTCGCTGAACAGCGACTTCGACATTTGCGTCAGGTCGCCTCCTCCGGGAAGGTGATTGGCGGTCATCAGCTTGATCGTGTGCGGGCTGACGATCCGTTCGCCGTCGAGTTCGCCCTGATTGAGAAGCATGCGCGCGAAGCTGTGATAATCCGCCATTGTCGACGTCAGCCCGCCTCCGCCCGAATAATAGCCGGGCTTGCGGCTCCACGCCGAGGCCGCGCCCGCGTCGTACATCTTCATGCGCTTGACCGGATCCCAGACGAAGCAGTCGGGCAGCCGGTGAAGCTTTTCGGCAGGCACATCGAATTGCGTGTCGACCATGCGGAGCGGCGCAAAGATATGCTCCTGGAAATATTCGGCGAGGCTTTGGCCGGACAAGCGCTCGACGACAATGCCGAGGACATCAGTCGAGACCGAATAATTCCAAGCCGTGCAGGGGTCGAATTCAAGAGGCAGCGACGCGAGTTGCTCGATGAAGACCTGTGATGACTCGGTGTCCCAGCGCTCAAAGCCAAACTTGCGATACGCCGCGTCGATGTTGCTGCGTTCCTGGAAACTGTACGTCAGCCCCGATGTGTGGCGCATCAGGTCGATCATGCGAACGGGCGATGCGGGCGGTCGCGTCACGAACGGCGTGTTGCCGCCGCCGCTGACGAAAACGCCGGTCTTGGCAAATTCGGGCAGCACCTTGGTTATCGGGTCAGACAACGCGATCAGGCCGCGTTCCACCAGCTGCATGAAGGCGATCGACGTGACCGGCTTGGTCATCGACGCGATGCGAAAGATTGCGTCCTCCTGCAACGCCTCGCCCGGTCGCGCTTCTCCCATGATTGCCCGGTGCGCGATCTCGTCGCCGCGCCCGACAAGGATCGACAAATGCGGGAACCGCCCCCCCTCGATATATTTCGTGCGTAGATGCGCGTCGATACGCGCAAGCCGGGACCGATCGAAACCCAGTGAAACGGGGTCTGACACGGTCAGCGTCACGCCATGTCCCGCGGCTTGGGAAGCGCGCCGACGATCGCTTCCGCTTTCGCAAACAGCGCCGGGTCGACGCTCAGCCCGCTCGCCTTGGCATTGTCGCTGACCTGCTCGGGACGGCTGGCACCGACGATCGCGCTTGCGATGTTGGGTTCACGCAGCACCCAGGCGAGCGCAAACTGAGCCAATGTGCAGCCAGCCTCGTCCGCGAGCGGAACGAGTGACTGCACTGCCGAGAGCACATCGTCGCGCATGAAGTTGCCGATGAATCCGTTCATGCTGTCGCTTGCGGCACGGCTGTCGTCGGGCGCCGCCTGACCCGGCTTGTACTTGCCCGTCAGCACGCCCTGCGCGAGCGGCGACCAGACGATCTGCGATATGCCGTTAGCGGCGGACAGCGGGATGACCTTCTCGTCGGGCCGCCGCCACAACAGCGAATATTGCGGCTGCGACGATACGAACTTCGTCACGCCGGGGATGGCCAGCGCATCCTCGATGTTCTTCGGCGACCATTCCGAAAACCCGATAGCGCGCGCCTTGCCCGCCTTCACGACTTCGGTCAGCGCCGCCATAGTCTCCTGGAGCGGGGTGTCGTTGTCGTAGCGATGGCACTGATACAGGTCGACATAATCGGTCTGCAGTCGCGTCAGGCTTGCATCGATCTGCTTTTCGACCTGAGCGCGCGACAGGCCTCGGTCGGTGTCGCTCATCGGCCAGAACAGCTTGGTCGCCATGACATAGCTGTCCCGCGGCCGCCCCTTCAGCGCGTCGCCAAGAAACGTCTCGGCCGCGCCCCGGCCATAGATGTTGGCGGTGTCGATGAAGTTGATGCCTTCATCGAACGCGCGCGCCAGGCAGGCGCTTGCTTTGTCGGCCTCTACCCCGACGCCGTACGTCAACCAGCTGCCAAGGCAGATTTCCGATACCTCGATGCCGCTGTCGCCGAGTTGCCGATACTTCATACCGCTGTCTTTCCCGTTAGCTGGCGCGTGACCGGGTGCGAGCTGGACAGCCCGCCGTCGACCGCGATCGCCTGTCCATTCACGTAACTTGCCTCGTCGGACGCAAGAAATAGGGCAACTTTCGCAAGTTCGATTGGTTGTGCGGCGCGGCGCAGAGGATTGAGACGCCCGATCTTTTCGGTCACGCCCTTGTCGCGCGCATAGTCGAAAGTCGGTTGCGTCATTCCGGTCTCGGTCAAGCCCGGACAGATGGCGTTGACGCGAACGCCGGTATCCGAAAGCTGCTGCGCCGAAGTCTGCGCGAGGTTGATGACGCCTGCCTTCGACGCGGAATAGCTGGGACCGCCCGCGCCCGACCGAATCCCCGCCACGCTCGCGGTCAGGATAATCGATCCGCCGCGCCCCGGCTTCTCAATGGCCTGGTCCCACATCCGCTTGCCTGCATGTTTCACCATCAGCATCGGGCCGATGAGGTTTACGCGGAGCACTTCGGCCATGTGTTCGGGCGTGGTTTCGAAAATGCCCTCCATGCCGCCGGAAATCCCCGCGTTGGCAAAGGCTATGTCGACGCCCCCATAGCTTTTGACCGCCAAGTCGATCATGTCGGCAACATCGTTTTCGATTCCGGCATCCATTTGCAACGCGACGACCTCTCCGCCCGCAGCCTTGATCGCGCTCGCCGTCGCATGCACCGTGTCGGCCTTGTCTCCGATGACCAGTCTCGCCCCTTCGGACGCGAACAGAATTGCGGACGCGCGGCCGATGCCCGAACCCGCCCCGGTGATGATGGCGACCTTACCTGCGAGCCTCATACGACGACGCCCCCGTCGATCACGATAGTCTGCCCCGTAATGAAGCTGGATGCGTCCGACGCCAGGAACACCGCCGCGCCCGCGATCTCATGCGGCTCTCCGATGCGACCCATGCAGGCGTTGGCCGTCGACGCCTTTAGCGTCGCCGGATCCTCCCACAGCGCTTTTGCAAAATCGGTGCGGACAAGGCCGGGCGCGATCGAATTAATACGGACATTGTGCGGGCCGAACTCGCGCGCGAGATTCTTCGTCATCTGGATGTCGGCGGCCTTGGTGATGCAATACACGCCGATGATCGGCGATCCGCGCAGGCCGCCGATCGACGAAACCAGAATGATCGATCCGGCCTTGCGCTCGATCATTGCGGGCGAAACCATCGTGATCAGCCAGTGCTGGGCGATGATGTTATTGTCGAGCGTCTTCCTGAACTGTTCGTCGGTGATCGTCGCCATCGGTCCGTAATGCGGGTTCGAAGCGGCATTGCAGACGAGCACGTCGACCGGCCCGAACGCATCACGTCCGGCGTCGACCATCGCCTGCAGCGATTCCTTCGACGACAGGCTCGACGCGACGGCCATCGCTGCACCGGGATGTTTCGCATTGATCGCCGCCGCGACCTCTTCACAAGGACCGATATTGCGGCTGGTGATAACGACCTTTGCGCCGTGATCGGCAAAGTCTTCGGCTATGGCGCGGCCTATTCCGCGCGACGACCCCGTCACGATCGCGACCTTGCCCGTCATGTCAAATTGATTCATGCGCCTGCTTTCTGTGCAAAGCCCCAGGCCGAAGCCGCGAGGCGGGGAACACGCTGCGCCATTTCGGCGGCATGCGCGGATGAGGCGGTGCCGTCGATGACGCGTTTCTTGATGCCCTGAACGATAGAAGTCAGGCGGAACAGGCCGAACGCGAAATACCAGTTCAGGTCGGGAACGCCGTCACGTGCCGTCGCGGCGCAGTAGCGTTCGGACATCGCCTCGATCGAGGGGATACCGGTATCGGGCCCGGTGATCCCCATGACGCCCGAACGTCCCTCCGGCTCGGTCACCCAATTCATCATCATGTAGCTGAAATCGGCGAGCGGATCGCCCAGCGTCGACAATTCCCAGTCGAGCACCGCCACCACGTGCGGCTCGTTCGCCGCAAAAATCATGTTATCAATCCGGTAGTCGCCGTGAACGATGCCGGTTCGGGTCTGTTCGGGAACGGTCCGCGACAAATAGTCGATCAGATTTTCCATGTCGGGCATGGGTTCGGTTTCCGCCGCCCGGTACTGCTTGGTCCAGCGTCCAACCTGGCGTTCGAAATAATTTCCCGGCTTGCCGTAAGTACCGAGCCCCGCCGCTTCGTAATCGACCGAGTGGAGTGCAGCCATCGTGTCGATCATCGCATTGTAGATCGCGGTGCGTCCGGATGGCGTCATCCCGGGCAATGAGCCGTCCCAGAGCGTCCTGCCCTCCACCATTCCCATGATATAGAACATCGAACCCGCGACGCTGTCGTCGGTGCACAGCCCGTACGGCTCCGGCACAGGGAAGCCAGTCGGATGAAGCCCTGCGATCACCGCATACTCACGGTCGACCGCGTGCGCGCTCGGAAGCAGCGGGCCGAACGGCTTGCGACGCAGGACATAAGCGCCCGATGCACTGTCGATCCGGTATGTCGGGTTGGACTGGCCACCCGCGAATTTGCTCAGTGTCAACGGTCCCGCAAACCCGTCGACGTTGGTCGCCATCCACTCGGCCAGCCTGCCCTCGTCGATGCGATCCTTTTCCGGGACGGCAATGGTGCCGACCATGTCCTTAGACGCGTCCATCAATCGAACACGACGACGGTGCGGACGCTGTCGCCCTTGCGCAGATCGTCAAAAGCGTCGTTGATCGCGGCGAGTGGCACACGCTTCGCGATAATCGTGTCGAGGTCGAGCATCCCGCGCATGTAAAAATCAACGAGCCGCGGAATATCGACGGGAAACCGGTTGCCGCCCATCAGCGCACCCTGCAATTTCTTGCCGGAGAGCAGTTCCATGGCATTCAGCCCGACCTGATGCCCGAGCGGCATCATGCCGAGAATGGTCGCGGTGCCGCCACGCTTCAACGTCTTGACGGCGAGTTCGCCCGAAGCCGGACGCCCGACCGCCTCGATGGCATGATCGACTCCGCCTTTGGTCAGAGCGACGACTTCTTCGGCCGCCAGCTCAGCGCCCGTATCGACCGCATCCGTCGCGCCGAGTTTCAGGGCAAGCGCGCGCTTCTCGGCGACCGGATCGCATGCGATGATACGCCCTGCGCCTGCGATCCTGGCCGCATTGACAGCGGCGAGCCCGACGCCCCCGCAACCGACGACACAGACCGTTTCCCCCGGCGATACGTCGGCCGCATGAAATACCGCACCCGCACCCGTGACGACCGCACAGCCTAGAATCGCCGCACGATCGAGCGGCATCTCTGGGTCGATGCGCACACACGCATGCTCGTGCACCAGCAGCATTTCGGCATAGGCCGACAGGTTCAGCATCTGATTGACGACGGCGCCGTCGTGCTCGCGCGTCAGGCGCGGTGCCTCTCCCTTGCCGCGCCGCGTGTCCGCGCCCAGGCACAGCGACATGCGCCCCGTCACGCAGAACTCGCACTGGCCGCAGTACGCCGAAAGGCAGGTCACGACCGCGTCACCGACCTTTACCGTGCGGACTTCGCTGCCCACCGCCTCGACGATGCCGGCGGCTTCATGCCCGGGAATGCACGGCATCGCGTGGGGGTAGGCACCATCGACAAAGTGCAGGTCGGACCGACACACGCCGCACGCCGCCGTTCGGATGAGAACTTCATGCGCAAGCGGCTTGTCGACGCGGACGTCCTCGATCGTCAGCGGCGACTTCGCCTCTCGAAGGACTGCGGCTTTCATGCGACCTTGTATTTCCCGAACTCGAGGCGCGCGATGCTGCGGTTATGGACTTCGTCGGGACCATCGGCGAGGCGCAGTGTGCGCTGCCCGGCATAGGCGTAGGCAAGGCCGGGATCTTCCGACACACCCGCCCCGCCATAGGCCTGGATTGCATCATCGATGATGCGCAGCGCCATGTTCGGCGCGGCGACCTTGATCATCGCGATCTCGGCTTGCGCCGCCTTGTTGCCCGCCTTGTCCATCATGTCGGCGGCCTTAAGGCACAATAGGCGGCACATCTCGATGTCGATGCGCGCGGTCGCGACGCGCTGTTCCCAGATCGAATGTTCGGAGATGCGCTTGCCGAAGGCCACGCGCGACGTCAGCCGCTTGACCATTTTTTCGAGCGCGACCTCGGCGACGCCTATGGTCCGCATACAATGGTGGATGCGGCCCGGACCCAACCGACCCTGCGCGATTTCGAACCCGCGCCCTTCGCCAAGCAGCATATTGGACGCCGGGATGCGAACGTCCTTGAGCTCGATTTCCATATGGCCGTGCGGGGCGTCGTCATATCCGAAGACGGGGAGGTGCCGCAGGATGTTCACCCCGGGAGCATCGAGTTCCATCAGCACCATCGACTGTTGCGTGTGGCGCGATGCCTCGAAATCGGTTTTGCCCATTACAATCGCGATCTTGCAGCGGGGGTCGCCCGCGCCCGACGACCACCATTTGACGCCGTTCAGGACGTATTCGTCGCCCTCACGCCTGATCGAGGTTTCGATGTTGGTCGCGTCGGACGAGGCGACTGCGGGCTCGGTCATCAGGAAGGCCGAGCGGATTTCGCCCTCCATCAGCGGCTTCAGCCAGCGATCCTTCTGCTCGCGCGTGCCATAGCGGTGAAACACTTCCATGTTGCCGGTGTCGGGGGCCGAGCAATTGAACACTTCACTACCCCAGCCGATCCTACCCATTTCCTCGGCGCAAAGCGCATATTCGAGGTTGGAGAGGCCCGGCCCGTCGAATTCGAATGAGTCGTCCACGGGAACGCGCCCGGCCGACGGTGGCATGAACAGGTTCCAGATCCCCGCCGCTTTGGCGCGGTCTTTTTCTTCCTCGACTACCGGCAGCACCTTCCAGCGCTCGCCCTGCGCCTGCTGGTCGTAATAATCCTGAGCGCGGGGAAACACGTGCGCGTTCAAATGATCGCGAACCCGGTCGCGCCAATAGCGTTGCCGCTCGGTGAGGTCGAAATCCATGGCGCTCTCCTTTACGTTTGCGTCAAGCCTATGGCGCGAAGACTCGGGACTTGCCTAGCCCTATTTGGCAGGGTCAGCGGGTGCCGCTACGGCAAGCTTAGCAACCCGGGCAGCATGCTCCGACTCGCCGAACGGAAATCGCAGGACGACAAGCGCGGCAATGCTCGTCAGCGCCATCGTGGCGCAAACGAAATAGAGAGTCATGCGGTCGAGAACTGCGACCGGTACCTCGCCCGCAACCGCTTTCGCGGGGAAATCGGCCGCCGACAGAAGCAGGCCGATGAAGAGAATGCCGAAGCCCGAGGCGGTTTTCTGCATGAACAAGGCACCTGCAAAAAACAGGCCTTCCTCCCGCCGTCCCGTCGCCTCCTGCGACGCCTCGGTTACATCCGACATCATCGACGAAGTGACGATGAGCGCACCGACGCCCAGGGCCGTGCCCGCCGTGTTGAGGATGAGAAATGTCGGCAGCAAGAGCGGATCGCCGACCGCAGGCATCAGACCCAAAAGGCGTAGAATGTAGCTGGAACAGATGAAGGCCGAGCCCAGCATCCCGAGCAGCGCCGCCGCCCGAACTTTGCCGAGAGCACGCGAGATTGGCGTTACGGCAAAAAAGATACCCACTACGCCTGCAAACAGGCTCAGGCCGTAAATGGTCAATTCGACCGGCGTCAGTTGCCAGACGTAATTGAGATTGTACTGCGAGATCGCAAGGCCGAAGCCAGTGTTGGTGTAGGCAAAAATGCCCGAGACCATCAGGATCACGAATGCCCGGTTGCTGAGCGCCTCGCGTATCTCCGCAAAGGTTTCGCGGACCGATTTTGGCGCAATGCGAACGAGGGGCGCTTTGGCGTAGGCACGATGTGTCCCAACTGCCGAAAGCAGGACCGTTACTGCCATCGCGACGGCTCCGGCAATTCCATAGGCCTGGAGTCCACTTTGCATGCCGGGACCGGTCGGTGCGCCGAACGGCGGTGAAAGAAAGATGCGATAGGCGGCGATGAGCGCGACCAGCCCACCTGCCCAACCGAACAGATAGCGATAACGCAGTACCGTCGTCCGCTCGTGATAATCCGGCGTCATTTCTGGCGCCATCGCCAGGCTCGGGACTTCGTTGGTGGCGATGGCCGCACGCGCAAGCACGGCAGAGATCAGCAACCAGCCGAGCATCACCTGCTGCGAACCCTGCGGCGGAAACCATAGCATCAGCCAGGTAAGCGCGATCGGAATCGCCGAGGCATAGAGCCACGGGTGACGCCGGCCCCAACGCGTGTGCGTCCGATCGCTCAGCACGCCGATCAGGGGGTCGACCATGGCATCGAATACCAGCGCGACGGCAATGACCGCACCGACCAGATTGGCGGGAAGCCCGACGACCTGATTGTAATACAGCAGCAAAAAGACCGTGAAGCCGTTTTCCTTGATTCCGTAGGCGATTGCACCGATGCCATACGCTGTCTTTGCACCCATCGGGACGCGGTCTGATGTGGCCGTCACGCGTGCCCGGTCCGGTCGAATCGCACTGCGGTTCCTTCAGCTTTTGCAGGGTCAGAATGCGGACCGCGCCGTTACAGGTCAACCGCGCGCCAAGTGCCGCTACGGAAAGCAGGGAGGCGGAAAACGCACTTGCCGCAAACGTAAGGCAGGCATAGCGTGGCTGCGAAATACCCTATCTTTGGAGAGGCCTCATGGACGATCTGGACTCCTTTCGCGCCGAGACGCGTGCCTGGCTGGAGGCCAACTGCCCGCCCGAAATGCGCCAGCCGGTTCGTGACGAGACGGACGCATGCTGGGGCGGCCGCGACGCGATCTTCAAGTCGCCGGCTCAAAAGCAGTGGCTCGACGTTATGGCGGCCAAGGGGTGGACGGTTCCCGATTGGCCGAAGGCCTATGGCGGCGGCGGTCTGAATCCTGCGGAAACCAAGATCCTGCGCGAGGAAATGGCACGGATCAGGGCGCGCTCGCCGCTCTCGAGCTTTGGTATCTGGATGCTCGGGCCGGCTCTCCTGCATTTCGGCACCGAAGAGCAAAAAGTCCATTACTTGAATCAGATCGCCAAGGGTGAAATTCGCTGGTGCCAGGGGTATTCGGAACCGGGCTCGGGCTCCGATCTCGTTTCCATGCAGACTTTCGGCGAAGACAAGGGCGACCACTGGGTCGTCAATGGCCAGAAGATTTGGACGTCGTACGCTGACAAGGCCGACTGGATTTTCTGCCTCGTCCGCACCGACAAGACGAACAAATACCAGGGGATCAGTTTCCTGCTGTTCGACATGAAGACGCCGGGCGTTTCGACCAAGCCTATCCTGCTTATCAGTGGCAACTCGCCCTTCTGCGAAACCTTCTTCGACAACGTCGTGGTGCCAAAGGGCCAGATCGTTGGCGAAGTGAACCGCGGCTGGGACGTTGCCAAATATTTACTGGGTCACGAGCGCGAGATGATTTCGGGCGGCGGCCTTGGCACCGACATGATGTCGATCGGCGCGCAGTTCAAAGAGGTAGCGCACGAAGAGCCCGTGCTGCGCGCTGACATGGCCAATTTCGACGTGGAGGTCATGGCCTTCCGCGCGATGAGCGAAAAGTTCGTCGACGAGATGAAGGCGGGCAAGTCGCACCCGGCACAGCCCAACATGATGAAATATGTCGGCACCGAGTTGAACAAGCGACGTCACGAATTGATCATGGCGGCGGGTGGTTCCGACGCGCTCGAATGGGACAGCGAGGACAGCCGCGGCGGCGCGAAGGCGCGAACGTGGCTACGCACGAAGGCAAACTCGATCGAGGGCGGCACGAGCGAAGTCATGCTCGGTGTCGTGGCCAAGCGCATCCTGGAATTGCCGGGGGCATAATACCCCGGTCAGTGAAGCCGCCGCCCTGAACTTGTATCGGGGTCCATGTTTCCACCGGCACCGCCGCTCGCGCCAGAGGGTGGATGTCGAAACAAGTTCAGCACG
>JANMKS010000279.1:0-1693 GCA_031372155.1 Sphingomonas sp. | reverse complement strand
AGCAGGACGTCGCGGATATGCGCAAAGTCGCACCTGCAGCCGCGAGTGAGCGACGCGCCACCCAGGACGCGGACGTCCTGTTCCTCGTTGAAAAGACGCCACACCAGCGTTTCCAGCGGCAATTCGCGTCCGGTCAGCTCTTCGCCGGTGATCGTCTGCCCCAGAATTGCGACATGCTCCCATTCGGGATGGTCGAGGCGCGTATGCAGCCGTTCGCGCCCGTCCTCTCCCTCCGGAAGATGCTGCAAGAGCATGCCGCCCGCAACGCGACCATCTTCGGCATGTGAGAAGCCGATACGCAGCAGACTCGGTATCTGTTCGGATCGCGCGAAATAGCTTTCGGCGGCTTCCGCAAGCGACGTCCCGTCGAGTGGCACTATCCCCTGATAGCGTTCCGAAGTCGCCACCTGATCAAAGGTGATTGCAAGATAGGCCTTGCCAAACAGCGCGAACAATGGGGGTTCAGCGGGCATCTCGGCAAGGCGATCGGCATCGAATTTCACGTACCCGCGCAATTCGCCGCCACGATAATCGCAGACGAGCAGATCGACAACGCCGCCCTGCGTCTGCGCCTGCAGCGTCAGTTGCCCGGTATCGTCCTTGAGCAGCGCCCCGAACAGCGCGGTCAGCACCAGCGCTTCGGCGAGCAATCGTTCGATGGCGGGAGGATAGGCGTGCGCCGCCAATATGGTGTCGAGCACGGGACCCAACCGCACGATGCGCCCCCGGGCATGTCGCCCAGGGATCGTGAAGCCGAGGCTACGGTCGATGTCTGCTGTGTCCATAAATCCGGTCGTCCGAGCGAAGTCGAGTGGACTTCAGCGGTTTGTAAATGTGCCTCGGCTGCGCTCGACACGTACGAAAGATAGGAACGGTTGGTCCGGACTCAACCCAGCAGGCCGAACGCCCACAGCAGGATCGATTTCTGCGCGTGCAGGCGGTTTTCGGCCTCGTCCCAGATCGCCGATTGCGGGCCGTCGATGACATCCGACGTCACTTCCTCGCCCCTGTGCGCCGGCAGGCAGTGAAGGAACGTCGCGCCGGGCTTTGCGCCCGCCATCAGGCCGCTGCCAACCTGATATGGCATCATCGCGGACAGCTTGGCATCGGCGTGGTCCTGACCCATCGAAATCCAGGTGTCGGTCAGCACGATGTCGGCATGGGCAACCGCGCGAACCGGATCGCGCTCGATCGAGACGCGGGCGTTCGTGCCGCCAAGCCGCGCGTTGGCATCGTCGATCGATGATGGATCCGGATCATATCCCGCAGGACATGAGACCGCGACCGAGAACTTCATCAAACCGGCGGCCTCAATGATCGAATTCAACACGTTGTTGCCGTCGCCCAGCCACGCCCATTTACTCCCCGGCAAAGCGACGCCGCGTTCGATGGCAGTCAGCAGATCGGCTACGATCTGGCACGGATGCGACGTGTCGGTCAGACCGTTTATGACAGGCACGGTGGCATGTTCGGCGAGTTCGGTGAGCTTCGCCGGATCGTTGGTGCGAATGACGATCGCATCGACGTAGCGCGACAGCACCCGCGCAGTGTCGGCAACGGTCTCTCCGCGACCGAGCTGCATCGACCCCGCATCCATCACGATCGTCGTGCCGCCAAGCTGGCGCATGGCCATGTCGAACGAAACGCGCGTGCGGGTCGAGGATTTCTCGAAAATCATGGCGAGCGTATGCCC
>JANMKS010000337.1:0-1621 GCA_031372155.1 Sphingomonas sp. | reverse complement strand
TGGCAGGCAGGCCCGCATCACCAGCCCGGCAAGTGCAAGGGCATGTGCGGCACCCCCCATGTCCTTTTTCATGAGGCGCATTCCCGACGCGGGCTTTATGTCGAGGCCACCTGAATCGAACGTCACGCCTTTGCCGATGATCGCGACGCGCGGGTGTTCGGGGTTGCCCCATTCGAGCTCGATCAGGCGCGGCGCATGTGCCTTGGCCGCCGCCATCCCGACGGCGTGTATCATGGGGTAGCCGGCTTCCAGGTCATGCCCCCTGGTAACGACCAGCGTCGCGCCATGCCGTTTCGCCAAGTCGTGGGCCGTGGCTTCAAGCTGAGCCGGGCCCATGTCGGCTGCAGGCGTGTTCACGAGGTCACGGACCAGCGCGACCGCTTCGGCTTCGGCGACAATTGCGTCGATTTGCGCGGGCTCCTCGGTCAGCAGGAGGCGCGGACCGACGAGATGCTGTTCGCTGCGATAACGGTCGAAGACATGCTGGGCGAGGATCCAACCGAGCGCGGCGCTATCGGGGCGAGCGTTGGCAAGGCGATAGGTGCCTCCCGGAAGCACCTCGGCTGCCTTTGCCAGACACCAGGGCGACAAGGCGCCGATCGCCTTCACGCCGACCGCAACCGACCATATGTCGGGCTTTTCCCCGGGCAGGATTGCGACCGAATCGGCATCGCCCTTGAAGCGCAAGGCCTCGATCAGGGTTCTGTGCGCCTGTGACCGGCTCGCCAGCCAGCCCTCGAAGGACTCGGCGTCGACAAGGTGGATAGCCCGCGCGGGTTGCGCACGGTCGGTTTGTAGCATTGATGCAAAGTCGGTCATCGGCTCTGTAAGGCTAGAACGCCTTACACTGTCCAGCGCTTTCGGGTCAGAACAGGCCGGGCACTTCGCGTTGCGGTACGGTCGGATTGGCCGGGATGAGCAGCGCCGGTGGAGCGGCGCGCACGGACTGCGCGGTCTGCCCGCCGCTCGCGATCGGCGTGCACGGTCGGCCCGCCAGGAAATCGAGCGCCTGCCGCGTCGATGCCTCTTGCGGGTCGCCCAACTGGCGCGACACATCGTCGGCCGCGCGACATGTGTTGGGAACAGTGGCCGCCAAGCCGTTGAAATAGGAGTCGGAATTCGACGCATTGCGCGTCGAGAACGCAATGACGCGAACGCGATCGTCGCACGCCGCCTTGTCCACCGCGATTTGCCCCACGGGCTTTCCGTAGGTGTTCGCGCCGACCAGCGCCATGTTGTTGCCGAGGTAGGGAATGAACGCGTTGATCACGAGTTCGCTGGCCGATGCGGTCGCGCCCGTCCCGATAAAGGCGACGCGCACAGGCGAGACTGATTGCGGTAGGGGCGAAAACCGCTTGGTCGTGTTGTTCGACGCCTTTTCAGGGCGGAACGTGGTCAGCGAAAAGACCTCGGAAGACGTGCGGTTGCGTCCCATCAGGTCACCGATCAATTCGGCTGTGGAGACCAGCCCGCCGCCGTTGTAGCGCAGGTCGATCACGAAATCGGTTATGCCTTGGGCACGGAAAGCATCGAATGCCGAACGAAGCTGATTGTCGGCAGTCGAGATGAACGTCCGCAGGTTGATGTAGCCGACGTTGCGGCCGTTATCGACGATCACCTG
>JANMKS010000320.1:0-3371 GCA_031372155.1 Sphingomonas sp. | reverse complement strand
GGCCCTTTCAAATTGCTCCTGGCGGTGGAGGAAGGGCGTCTCGTCCTCAAGATTTCAAGCGAGGACGGCCAGCATCTCGAAACATTGATCCTTTCGCTTGGCCGATTCCGCCGTCCGGTCCGCGATTACTTCGCGATCTGCGACAGCTATTTCCAGGCAGTCAAGGGAGCAACCCCGGCACAGATCGAAACGATCGACATGGCCCGCCGCGGCATTCACAACGAAGCCGCAGAGATTCTGAAAGAACGCCTCGACGGCAAGATCGAACTCGACTTCGACACCGCCCGTCGCCTGTTCACGCTCATCTGCGTGCTGCATATCAAGGGATGACCGTGAGCCCCGCCGACCTGATCGCCGCCGCGCGCCGCGCCGCAGAGAGCGCCCATGCCCCCTATTCCAATTTCCGTGTGGGTGCCGCGATCCTGCTGACCGATGGTCGGATCGTGACCGGCTGCAATTTCGAAAACGCGAGCTACGGCCTGTCGCTCTGCGCCGAAACCGTGGCGCTCGCGAAGGTCAACTGCGACGGCAACCTCCGCAATGTCCTGGAAATCGCCGTGATCGGCGGAACAGGTTCCGATCCTGTGCGCCCCTGCGGTCGCTGTCGGCAAGTCCTCAACGAAGCCGCCCAACTCGGCGGGCGCGACATAGTGGTGCATTGCTCGTCAGGCGACGGCAGCAGAACCGAACGACATGCTTTGTCCGCCCTGATCCCCTACTCATTCGGCCCAGCCGATCTTGGAGCATCCGCATGACAATCCAATCAGACCGCTGGATCCGCGAGCAGGCTCAGATGCATGGGATGATCGAGCCGTTCGTTGAGAGCCAGCGGCGCGACGGCTGCATCTCATACGGCCTCTCCTCCTACGGTTACGACGCGCGCGTGTCCGATGATTTCAAGATTTTCACCAACGTCGATTCGGCAATCGTCGACCCGAAGAACTTTGATTCGAACAGTTTCGTGGACCGCAAGACCGATGTCTGTGTCATTCCGCCGAACAGCTTTGCCCTTGCCCGGACAGTCGAATATTTTCGGGTGCCGCGCGACATCCTCGTCATTTGCCTGGGCAAGTCGACCTATGCGCGGTGCGGGATCATCGTGAACGTCACCCCGCTCGAGCCGGGGTGGGAGGGCCATGTGACACTTGAGTTTTCAAACACCACGCCGCTGCCGGCGAAGATCTACGCGAACGAGGGCGCGTGCCAGTTTCTGTTCCTGAAAGGCAACGAGCCGTGCGAAGTCAGCTATGCCGACCGCGCCGGCAAATACATGGGGCAGCGCGGCGTCACGCTGCCCAAACTCTGAAAGTCAGGCCTTAGCGCGAGGACAGCTGGACGCGCGGGCCGAGTGCCTCAGCCGCGACCCGGTGAGCCGAAACGGACCGACCGCCTACCGAATCGAGTTCTGCATCGTCCAGACGCAAAACGCGCTGATACAGCCGCGCGGCATCCTCGTCCCGGCCGACGTGGCGATAGGCCATCGCGAGGTTCAGCAACAGCGATTCATTCGCACGATCGACCTGCATCTGCCTTTCGATGATCGTGATCGCGTGGGCGTATTGGCCTGCCGAAAGTGACTTGGCACCATAGTTATCCACAGGATTACCCGCTAGCGCGACGGTCGAAATCATCACCAGCGGGGCTGCGACAATGGCGCGGAAAAGTGCCTTTTGCATCGTTCTCTCCTCAGGCCGTCATCCGACCTCAAAAGAAGCTATGCCTCAATCACCTTTCTGTGAAGTAAAATTGTCATGTTGATGTCATTTTTTTGAAACATGCCGAATGTTGCTTGGTCGTCCCCGCCGCGAGGGTGGCTTGCCACTCCGCCGCTGCCCGCCGCTCGCCGGCACATCTGGTAGCTCGAAGCGAAGCGACCCACTGATCGGGTTGGCCTCGGCCAGCCTCAGCGGCAGTAATTGCCCGATGATGTAGCGCGTCCCCGTCGCATCGCCCTCGATGCTTTTCGACGCCTCATCGAACCGGAAGTAATCGTTCCCTAGCGTCGAAATCGGCACGAGCCCGTCGCCACCGATCCCGTCCACCGTCGCAAAGAACCCGAAGCTCGCGACGCCGGTAATGCGCGTCTCCATGACCTCGCCGACCCTTGTCGAAAGATATGCTGCCACATAGCGATCGATCGTCTCGCGTTCGGCTTCCATCGCGCGCCGCTCTGCCTTGCTGATGCTCTCGCCGATGACGTCCATCCGCGCCGCCTCGTCGTCGGTCAGTCCGCCGTCACCGAGTCCGAATGCACGCACCAGCCCGCGGTGCACGAGCACATCGGCATAGCGCCGGATCGGTGAAGTGAAGTGCGCGTAACTTCCCAATGCGAGTCCGAAATGCCCGGCATTCTGCGGCGCGTAATAGGCCTGGGTCTGCGTCCGCAGCACCTGCTCCATCACTTGCGTGCGGTGCTCGGCGTCCTTCACCAGCTCAAGCAGCCGGTTGAACGTCGCCGGTGTGATCACTTGCCCCAGCGCGAACTTTACGCCGAACGTGGCGAGATAGTCCTTGAGCGCGACAAGCTTTTCGCGGCTCGGCACCTCGTGCACGCGGTACATGACCGGAGACTTCTTTGCCTCGAGCGCCTTCGCTGCGGCGACGTTGGCGGCGATCATGAAATCCTCGATCAACCGGTGCGCGTCGAGCCGCTCGCGCACGGCGATACTCGATATGCGCCCCGCTTCATCGATCTGCACCCGCCGTTCGGGCAGGTCGAGGTCAAGCGGCTCGCGCGCATCGCGTGCCTTGGCAAGCAGCGCCCACGCTGCCCAGAGGTGCTTCAGGTGCTCAGGGGCGCTGCCAGCGTCGATGCTTGCCTGCGCATTCTCATAAGCAATATTGGCCGCGACGCGGATCACCGCGCGCGTGAACCGCCAGTCGGCTACCCGCCCCTCCGAGTCGATCGTCATGCGGCAGGCAAGCGCTGCGCGGTCTTGTCCCTCCTTGAGGGAGCAGACGTCAGCGGACAATTCCTCGGGCAGCATCGGCACGACGCGGTCGGGAAAATAGACGCTGTTCCCGCGTTTGCGTGCTTCCCGGTCGAGCGCCGACCCGCTCCGCACATAAAACGACACGTCGGCAATCGCGACGATGGCGTCGAACCCGCCCGCGTCGTTCGGCGCTGCCCACACAGCTTCGTCGTGATGGCGGGCATCCGCCGGATCGATCGCGACTATCGGCAGCTGGCGCAAATCCTCGCGCTCGCCCAGCGCGGTCTTGGCAACTTTGTGCCGCCAGGTCGCCGTGCGCGGCGGCCTCGTCGATGAGGGACTGGAGCGCCGGCGCGTAATGCGTGCCGCCCCGCAGCGCGTTCGACCGCATGCCTTCGAGCGTCTGGCGCACGGACTCGAGGTCCGCGTCCAGCGGAT
>JANMKS010000289.1:0-7825 GCA_031372155.1 Sphingomonas sp. | reverse complement strand
GGGTTTGCGTCGGACGCTTTCCTTATCGCTTGGCGCTTGCCCAACCTGTTCCGCGCGCTGTTTGCCGAAGGTGCCTTCGCCGCAGTCTTCGTGCCGATGTTCAACCGCCGCATGGCAGAGGCCGACAACGAAGTGCCGGGTTCCGGTCTTGCCGCCGCCAACGCCTTTGCCGGACAGGTGCTTTCGGTCCTGTTCCCGTTCCTCGTCGTCTTCACCGTTCTCATGATGATCGCGGCGGCACCGATCGTCTATGCGATGACCGGCGGCTTTCCCGACGGCGGCCCGGGCAAGTTCGCACTTGCGACTCATCTGACCCGCATCACCTTTCCCTATCTTGGGTTGATCAGCCTGGTTTCGCTCCTCGGCGGCATCCTGAATTCGCTAAACCGGTTCTGGGTCAATGCCGCCGCGCCTATCCTCCTCAATATCGCGATGATCGTCGCAATCCTCTTTTTCCGCGGCACCAACGCGGTCGAAACCGCTGAAACGCAAGCGGTCGCAGTGACCGTGGCGGGCCTGCTGCAACTCGTCTGGCTGATCTGGTCGTGCCGCCGCGCCGGAATCGTCCTTGCGCTGACCTTTCCGTCACTTTCGCCCGATGTCCGCCGCATGCTGGCGCTCATCGGCCCGGCCGCGGTCGGCCAGGGCGCCATTCAGTTCAACCTCCTGATCTCCACCTCGCTTGCGGCCCGCTATCTCGAACAGGGGGCGGTCAGTTACCTCTATTATGCCGATCGTTTGAACCAGCTTCCGCTCGGCCTCATTGGCATCGGCGTCGGCACGGCCATCCTCCCCAGCCTTTCGCGCCAGATCGGCAGCGGCAACACGGCAGCGGCGAGCCATACCCAGAACCGGGCGATGGAACTTGCGCTGCTCCTTGCGCTTCCGGCCGCAATCGCGCTCGTCGTCTCGGCGACCCCGCTCGTGCGCGGCGTTTTTCAGCACGGTGCCTTTACCGCGAGCGATACTGCCGGGGCGGCTGGCGCGCTCGCCGCATTCTCGCTCGGCGTCCCCGCCTATGTCCTCATCAAGGTGCTGACACCCGGCTTCTACGCGCGCCAGGATACCAGGACGCCGGTCCGCCTCGCGGTCGCGTCGATGCTGGTCAATCTCGTCGGCAACCTGCTCTCCGTGCTTGTCCTCGGCGCAGGCTTCGTCGGCATCGCGCTTTCGACCGCAGCCGCCGCCTGGGTCAACGTCATCCTGCTCTACTGGGTTCTGCACCACCGCGATCACCTGCGCTTTGATGCCCGCTTCCGGCAAAAGGCCGTCCGCATTCTTGTCGCCGGAGCCGCAATGGGTGCGGCACTCTGGTTTCTCAATCCGCTGCTCGACCCGCACATGGCCGGCGACGCACGCGAACGCATCGTCGCGCTGGTCGTCCTGTGCGGCACGGGCGCTGCGATTTACGGCATGGCCGTGCTCGCTCTCGGTGCCGTCAAACTCGGCGAACTCAGCGCGCAGTTCACACGGAAGGGCTCATCATAATGCGCGTCGTCTCGGGCATTCAGCCGACCGGAAGTCTTCATCTGGGCAATTACCTCGGCGCGATCCGCAACTGGGTACGCATGCAGGAAGAGGTGCAGGGCGAATGCCTGTTCTTCCTCGCCGACCTTCACGCCATCACGGTGCACAACGACCCGGCACTGCTGGCGTCGAACACGCGAGAGATGGCGGCGGCGCTGATCGCCAGCGGCATCGATCCGTCGCGTTCGATCCTGTTCAACCAGGCGCGCGTGCCCGCTCATGCAGAGCTCGCGTGGATGCTGTTCTGCACCGCGCGCATAGGCTGGCTCAACCGCATGACGCAGTTCAAGGAAAAATCTGGCAAGAACCGCGAAGGTGCCAGCGTCGGACTGTTCGCCTACCCCGTCCTTCAGGCCGCCGACGTGCTGCTCTATCAGGCGACGCACGTGCCGGTCGGCGACGATCAGAAGCAGCATCTCGAACTCGCGCGCGACATCGCGACGAAGTTCAATACCGACTTTGCGATAGAGCTGTTCACGCTCCCCGAACCGATCATACCCCCTGCGGCGGCGCGGATCATGTCCTTGCGCGACGGTACCGCAAAAATGTCGAAGTCCGACTCCAGCGACATGAGCCGCATCAACCTGACCGACGACGCCGACACGATCGCGCAAAAAATCCGCAAGGCCAAGACCGACCCCGAACCGCTTCCGAGCGAGGCCGAAGGGCTCGAAAACCGTCCGGAGGCGCGCAATCTGGTCGGTATCATGGCCGCGTTGGGCGACGTAACGACCGGCAGCATCCTGAACGAATATGGCGGCGGCAATTTCGGCCCCTTCAAGTCGGCGCTCACCGATCTGCTTGTCGAAACCCTCGCGCCGATCCGCGCCCGGCTCGACGACCTCAGAGATCCGGCGCGCATCGACGCTGCGCTGGAGGAGGGTGCCGCTCGCGCCACCGCTCTGGCTACACCGACACTGGCCGCCGCCTACCGCGCAACGGGGTTGCGGCCATAGGAACTTGAGACAAGGCGTGGCGTTCAAGCGATATTCAGCAAAACCGGTTCAGTCTCACGTAAACCCTTGAAAAGGCTCGCAACGATGATTCGCGCTCTCAAGTTTCTCGCTCCGCTTTCGGTCCTCGCGCTCGCGGCTTGCGCGACCCCGTTTCAGGCGAAGGTGTCTCGGTTTCAACAACTTCCGGCGGCGCAGGGCCAGACCTTCACGGTCCGCTCGGACGACCCCCGCCTGAACGGAGGTCTGGAATTTCAGACCTACGCCAATATCGTCGCCGACCGCCTGACACAGGTCGGCTATACGCGCGCGGTCAGTCCCGCCTCGGCGAACCTGATCGTTTCGCTCGACTACGGCGTCGACCGCGGTCGTGAAAAAGTCCGCAGCGTGCCCGGCGCCGGATTCAGTCGCTGGGGCTATCCGGGTTACGGCTGGGGTCCGTGGGGCCGCCCGAACTACGGCTGGGGTCGTCGCGCGTTCGTCTATGGCTTTTACGATCCGTTCCTGTTCGACGACTATAATCAGGTCGAAAGCTATACTGTCTACGCCTCCGCGCTCGACATGCGGATTACGCGCGCGGGCAACGGCGAACGGGTGTTCGAAGGCAAGGCACAGGCAATGTCGACCGACGACGACCTGACGGTGCTGGTCCCCAACCTGATCGAAGCAATGTTCACCAATTTCCCCGGCAATTCGGGCGAGACCGTGAAGATCACGCTCGCCCCGCCGGAAAAGCGCCGCTAATTCTCGAGCGACCGCATTAAAGCGCGCACGTCGGCATCGATTTCGCTGTCGGCGGCGCGTAGCTTTTCAATCTGCTTGACTGCGTGAATGACGGTCGTGTGATCGCGCCCGCCGAACCGCCGCCCAATCTCCGGCAGCGATCGCGGCGTCAGTTGCTTGGCAAGGTACATGGCAATCTGCCGGGGACGGGCAACGGCGCGCGCGCGCCGCGCCGATACCATCTCGTCGCGCCTGATCTTGAAGTGATCCGACACACGCTTCTGAATCTCGTCGATCGTAACCCGTCGACGGCTGGCGCGAAACATGTCGGCAAGTACGTCCTCGGCGAACGGCTCGTCGATCGGCCGCGCGTTGAGCGAGGCATAGGCCACGAGCCGGTTCAGACCGCCTTCGAGTTCGCGTACGTTCGACGCGATCTTGCTTGCGAGCATGTCGAGGATCAGTGGCGGCACGGCGACGCCGGGCATTGCCGCGACCTTGGTGTCGAGGATCGCGCGCCGCAGCGCATAATCCGCAGGCTGGACGTCGACGACCAGGCCTTGTGTCAGTCGTGACAGGATTCGACCCTCGATCCCGTCGAGTTCGTGCGGCGACCGGTCGGCGCTGATGATCAGGCGTCGGCCGCCACGCATCAGCTCGTCGATCGTGTAGAGAAACTCCTCTTGCGTCGTTTCCTTGCCCGCGATGAACTGGAAATCGTCGATCATCAAAAGGTCGACCGAACGCAGGCGCTCCTTGAACGCCATCGTGTCCTTGGCGCGCATGGCATTCACGAAATCGATCATGAAGCGCTCGGCGGACATCGCGAGCGCGCGTGCCTGCGGCTTGCGTGCGACATACCCGTGGCCGATGGCATGAAGCAAATGCGTCTTGCCCTGCCCCGTGGCACCGTAAATGAACAACGGGTTGAAGCGCATCGGCCCGCCTTCGGCGATCGCGCGCGCCGCGTTGCACGCTATACGGTTCGACTGTCCCACCACGAAGCTGTCGAAGGTGAATTTGGGATCGAAACGGAAATACGGCTCTGTCGGAGCCTCGGGTTCGGCCGGCACGATAAGGTCCGGCTCGACCAGGTCGCCCGATATCTCGCCGGCCGCGATACGCACGCTTTGTACTTCGGGCATTGCGGTGCGCCAGGCAAGCGCAAGACGATCCGCGAAATTGCTCGATACCCAGTTGGCCATGAACGCCGATGGCAGGACCAACGTAATCGATCGATCCTGCGGACAGTATTGGCCAAGCGAAATCGGCGCGAGCCAGCGGTCGAAACTGCGGGAACCGACATCGCGTCTCAGGCCGTCACGTACCGTTGCCCATGCCGCGAGGACAGGATCATCCGTCTCGGTCCTGATGTTCAGCCCGTTCCTCACGCCTTCTCCCCCGCCGCCTGCACGCCGCTTCAACCATTGTCGGACGCCACAGTGCACTGCTCGAGCCGGCTCCGATCGTGGAACCGACGCGTCTCCGTCGCAGTGTCCGGGCGCTTCCGCAAAGCCGATTCGCTTGCGTGCCTGGCACTTTTTTGGGCGACTGAAGTGCCGCGCGCAAGCGCGCTGGCTGCAAAAAAAATGAAATAAACTCGTTGACTCGGACAACCGGCGCAAATCCGCCAACGATGGCATTTACCTTTGTTTTCCGGGCTTTTTTCTTGTGCAGGCAAAGGTCATCAAGAGCGAATCGCAGGAAATCTCCGGATTCTGTCCGTATCGGAACCGTCACAAAAAAGGCCCGCCGGTTTCGACACCGACGAGCCTGCGATTTCTTGCGGTTGCAAGGGACTAGCCGAGAGCTGCAACCCGCTTTGTCAAACGCGAAAACTTGCGCGCGACCGTGTTCTTGTGAAGCACGCCCTTGGCGACGCCGCGTGCCATTTCCGGCTGCGCGGCCTCAAGCGCCGCAGCAGCAGCGGACTTGTCACCCGCGGCAAGCGCGTTTTCGACCTTCTTCACGAAAGTACGGATGCGACCGACACGGTTGCCGTTGATTTCTGCACGCCGGTCGTTCCGACGGATGCGCTTTTTTGCCTGCGGCGTGTTCGCCATGAAAACCCTCGAATGTCTGTAAAACGAAAAGCGGCGCGATTCGCTCGCGCCGGTCGGTCGCTGCCCATAGCACATGATGGGCGCGGGTCAACGCTAACGCTGACAGGTCGCGCACCAGAATGTCGAGCGTCCGCCTTCGGGCCGCCGCGCCACCGTCCCTCCGCATGGGCATCGCTCGCCCTCACGCCCGTAAACGCGCCATTGCTTTGCGAAATAGCCGAGTTCGCCGTCGGGTCTGGCATAATCGCGAAGCGACGACCCGCCCGCCTCGATCGCCGCTGTCAGAACCGACCGGATCGCCGTCACCAGTAGCCCGAGCCGCGCCACGGAAATTCGCCCTCCCGCCCGTCCCGGCGCAATACGCGCCACGTTAAGCGCTTCGCACACATAGATGTTGCCCAGCCCGGCCACGATCCGCTGGTCGAGCAGCAGCGCCTTGATCGGGGCGCTTCTGCCCGACAATGCTCGGCGCAGATAAGTTGACGTCAACTCCGGTCCCAATGGTTCGGGACCCAGCGCGGCGAACGGCGGCCATTCGTCCCGCGCGCTCGTCCGCACCAGATCGAGCGACCCGAACCGCCGCGGATCGCATAACGCCAGCACCCGCCCCGCGTCGGTTTCCAGCGCAAGGTGATCGTGCGGGCCCAATTCACCTGCATCGACCCGCCACCGGCCCGACATGCCCAGGTGAAAGATCAGGCTGTCGTCGCGATCGGTTTCGATAATCCCGTATTTTGCCCGGCGTGCCAGTGCCGTGACGCGCGCCCCCGTCAGCCGCTGGCGCAGATCGACAGGGATCGCTCGCCGCAGGTCCGCGCGCCGCACATCGACGCGCGTCAGCACATGCCCCAGCAACACCGGCTCGAGTCCGCGCACGGTGGTTTCAACTTCGGGAAGTTCGGGCACGCGCACCGGCTAGGTTGCGTTTGCGGCCCCGGCAAGCCCCCGCTAGAGGCAGGGCATGAGCGAGACCGTGTCATTCGGCTACCAGGAGGTTGCCGCCACCGAGAAAACCGCGCGCGTCGGCGACGTCTTCACGAGCGTCGCGCGCAACTACGACCGCATGAACGACGCCATGTCCGCGGGCATGCACCGCGTCTGGAAAGACCGCTTCGTCAGGCGCGTGAAGCCGCGCGCGGGCGAGTATATCCTCGATATGGCGGGCGGGACCGGCGACATCGCATTCCGCATGGTACCATCACAGGCGCACGTCACGGTCGCCGACATCAACCCCGAAATGCTGGCAGTCGGCATCGGGCGTGCGGCACAGCGCGGCATCGACGGCCTTGTCTGGACCGAAGCCAACGCCGAAACGCTCGCCTTTCCCGACAAGAGCTTCGACGCCTACACGATCGCGTTCGGCATCCGGAACGTGACCGACATCCCGGCTGCACTGGCGGAGGCCCACCGCGTCCTCAAACGCGGGGGGCGCTTCTTCTGCCTCGAATTCTCGACCACGCTCTGGCCGGGTTTCGGCGACGCCTATGACCTCTACTCTCACAAGATCGTGCCCAAACTCGGACAGCTCATCGCGGGTGACGCGGACAGCTATCGCTACCTCATCGAATCGATCCGCCGCTTCCCCGACATGCCGACCTTCGAAGGCATGATCGCGCGCGCCGGCTTCGTTCAGACAAAGGTCGAGCCGATGCTTGGCGGCCTCGTCGCGATCCACAGCGGCTGGAAGATTTGACCCGTCCCGCGACGCATATCTGGCGGTTGCTGAAATGGGGCCGCACGCTCGCTCGGCACGGCGCGCTGACGGGGATCGAGCGCGACCCGATGACTCCTGTCGGGCTGAAGCGGCTCATCCGCATCGCCCGCTTCGGCGCGCGCGTCCCCAAAGTGCCTGCTTATGCCGATGCGTTCCAGTCGATCGGCCCTGCGGCGATCAAACTCGGACAGGCACTCGCCACGCGCCCCGACCTCGTCGGTGACGTCGCGGCGAAGGACTTGCAGCGCTTGCAGGACCGCCTTCCGCCGCTCCCCTTCCCGGTCATCAAGGCCGCTATCGAACGCGGCCTCGCCCGCCCCGTCGAAGAGGTATTCACCAGTATCGAGGAAACGCCGGTCGGGGCCGCATCGATCGCACAGGTCCACCGCGCCGTCACGACCGAAGGCGTCACCGTCGCGATCAAGGTTATCCGTCCCGGCGTCGAGCAGGATTTCATCCAGGCGCTCGAGACTTATGAATGGGCCGCCGCCCAAGCCGAACAGATGGGCGGCGAACTCGCGCGCCTCCGCCCGCGCCTGACCATCGCGACTTTCCGCCAGTGGACGATGCGCGAACTCGATTTGCGGCGCGAAGCCGCGTCGGCGTCCGAACTGGCCGCCTCGATGACCGCCGAGCCCGGCTTTCGCATTCCATCAATCGACTGGAGCCGCACTTCGCGCACCGTTCTGACGCTTGAGTGGATTGACGGCATCAAGCTGTCGAATATCGAGGCGCTCGACGCCGCCGGGCACGACCGCAAGCGCCTCGCCGAAGTCCTCGTAAAGGGGTTCCTGCGCCAGGCGATTTCCGAAGGCTTCTTCCACGCCGACATGCACCAGGGGAAC
>JANMKS010000228.1:0-9402 GCA_031372155.1 Sphingomonas sp. | reverse complement strand
TCGATCTTGTCGATGCGATATTTCACCAGGTCGCCGATCGAGATGAAGCCGATGACCGCCTTTCCCTCTACTACCGGCAGATGCCGGATCCTGCGCTTGGTCATGAGCGACAGGCCGGACATGACCGCGGCATCGGGCTCTACCGTCATCGCGGGCGAAGTCATGACATCGCCGACGCGGGCATGGAGCGCAGCCGCCCCGACCTTCGCCAGCGAATAGATAACGTCGCGTTCGGAAAATATGCCGACAACCTGGCCGTCGTCGATGACGGGAACAGCGCCGATGCGCCGTTCCGCGAAGAATGCGACAGCATCGGCGACCGTTGCATCGCTGCGGACCGAGATCACCTCGCTGCCCTTGTTCGCCAGTATCGCCCTGATCGTCATCGCCGTCTCCTTCGCGTCCGACTCCCCCAAGTCGTTCGTATTGATGATTCCACCAAAGGCGCACAAAGGGAACCCATGTCTCGCCCCGACCTCGACGACCCGGTCTATGCAAAATTCGCCTGGGGCCGTTTCAGGAAGCTGATGATCTGGATGATGCTGGCGTCGGCAGCGGCGACAGGCGCGGGCCTGTGGCTGTTGCATGCGATGATCGGACCGATCCCGCTTCACATGGCGATCGCGACCGGGCTCGGCGTATTCCTGACCGTGCTGCTTGCCGCCGCGCTGATGGGACTGGTGTTCCTGAGTTCGGGGACGGGGCATGACGAAACGATCCGTGACCCCTTCGAGGATTTGAACCCGTGAGCAACGAGCAACCGATCCTGCGTGTCGCACCACGCCCGATGGACATCAATTCGAACGGCCACATCTTCGGCGGCTGGGTGCTGAGCCAGATGGACATTGCGGGCGGCATCGTTGCGGGCCGCGCGGCACACGGCCGGACAGCCACCGTTGCGATCGAATCGATGGAATTCATCGCGCCGATCCTGCTCAGCGACATCATATCGGTTTATGCGACGATCGAACGGCGCGGCCGCACCTCGATCGCGATCCGCCTCGACGTGATCGCCAGCCGTGAACGCGGCGCGGAGGAAGTAAAAGTAACGAGCGGTGTCTTCACGTTCGTGGCGCTCGATGACGATTTCCGACCAAGGCCGCTGCCGCCAGAGACTATCTAGCCTCGAATACCGTCGCCTGACGGACGCTCAGCTTCCACTTCCCGGCCTGCAATTGCCAGATATCGGTGAAGCGACGGCGGACCACTTTGCCGGCCATAGGCGCGCCGACGGGCGGCATGTACGTCTCTTCGCCCATCAACACGACCTCGTCGGCGCCGCGCGGGCCCGCATATTCGATGCTGCGGTGCAGATATTCATAGGTCAGCGCCCCCGATGCGTAGCGCGCTTCGGCCATCGCCCGCGTCGTGACGGTGTTGGCAGGACTGTTCACAACCGCGTCGGCCGCGAACGGCCCGATAAAGCCGTCTTTGTCGCCAGCGATGATGGCGGCGTCGATCTTGTCGACCTCGCGAAGGACCGCTGCGACACGCGGGTTTCGGGCGGCGTGGGTCACTTGGGGATTAGCGGCTTTCCAGTCGGCCGATGCCGGTGCCGCAAGGATAAGCGAAATCATTGCCAGATGCTTCACCACCGTCTCCCTACTCGGCCGCGATGAGTGTCTCCGCTGCCTCGATTTCGGCAGCCTTCGCCTCCACCAGCCGCACGATATGGTCGACCATATCGGCATCGTTGACGTGATGGTCGGTCACGCCCGACAAATAGACCATGTGCTTGCCCGCACCCCCGCCGGTCAAGCCGATGTCGGTTTCGCGCGCTTCGCCGGGGCCGTTCACGACGCATCCGAGCACCGACAGCGACAAGGGGGTGCGAATATGCTGGAGCCGCTCCTCCAACTTCTGGACGGTGCGGATCACGTCGAAGCCCTGCCGCGCACAGCTCGGACAGGATACCACCCGCACGCCGCGGTTGCGGATGCCGAGTGCCTTCAGAATTTCGAAGCCGACACGCACCTCATCCTCGGGCTCTGCCGACAGCGAGACGCGGATCGTGTCACCGATGCCGTACCACAGCAGCGTCCCGATCCCGATCGACGATTTGACCGTGCCGCCAACGAAACCGCCGGCTTCGGTTATGCCCAGGTGCAGCGGACAGTCGACGACCTCGGCAAGCTGTTGATAGGCCGCGACCGCGAGGAAGAAATCAGACGCCTTCACCGCGACCTTGAACTTGTGGAAGTCGTGATCCTGCAGCAGCTTGATGTGATCGAGCGCGCTTTCGACAAGTGCCTCGGGGCAGGGCTCACCATATTTCTCGAGAAGATCGCGCTCGAGCGAACCCGCATTCATGCCGATGCGGATCGCGCAGCCGTTCGCCTTGGCGGCGTTGACAACTTCGCGCACGCGCTCCGCCGAACCGATATTGCCCGGATTGATGCGCAGGCAGGCTGCCCCCGCGTCCGCCGCCTCAAGCGCGCGCTTGTAGTGGAAATGGATGTCGGCAACGATCGGCACCTTTGCCGCGCGCACGATTGTCCGCATCGCCGCAGTCGACTCGACGTCGGGACAGGACACGCGGATAATGTCCACGCCTGCGTCCTCGCAGCGCCGGATCTGATCGATCGTCGCGCCCGCATCGCTGGTCGGCGTGTTTGTCATCGTCTGAACGGTGACCGGCGCATCGCCGCCGACGGGGACATTGCCCACCATGATCTGGCGGGACTGGCGACGCGTAATATCGCGCCATGGGCGGAGAGATGACATGACCAGCGCCTTACGCGCTTACGGGCACCACGCCAAGCCAGCGGGACACGCGCGGCAGCCGGGGCAGGATCAGCCGCTCCACGAACCACAGCACAATGAGCGAAGCAGCGAGCAACGGCAGCACCGCCGCGAGCAACAGCAGGATCGCAACCGCGCCGCGCATCCGCGCCGGAAGCGCGGTAGGCGCGCCGAGCACACCTTCGGGCTTGCGACGCCGCCACATGACAAACCCGCTGACCATCAGTGTCGCCAGGCCCAGCGCGGTCAGCAAGCCGACCAGCTGGTTAATCCAGCCGAACAACTGACCTTCGTGCCAGGCAACACCGTAGCCGACGGCGCGGTCGAGGATGTGGCTGTCGGCATCGCCGACGCGCGAGAGTTCGCGACCCGTCATCGGGTCATAAGTCATTGTCACGTTGAGCGGACGGTTCTGGGCGTCGGTCTTTACGGTCCAGGCGGTCGTGACCCCGGTCCGGTCCTTCGATCCGGGCGGCTTGACCATGACGGGATAGGGCAGGTTCTGCGAAGCGGCGATGGTCGCGATCTTGTCGAGGCCGTCGGGCTGAACCATCGGCCCCATGTCCATGCCCATCATCATGCCCTTGTGTTCGGCATGCGGATCGGCTGCGGCTGTTGAGGCGGCACCGATCTTCCAGTCGGAAACACCCTTCACCCAGCCCATCTGTTCGCGGACCATCTTGAAGCTGGTTCCCCACACGCCCGCCCACGGCATGGCCGTGACGAGCAGGACCAGCGCAAAGCCCGATACCCAGAATCCCGTGACGGCGTGGAGATCGCGCCAGAACACCTTCTTACCACCGCGCAGCCGTGGCCAGACGACACCCGCAAGCCCGCGTCCGGCGGGCCACCAGAGGTAAAGGCCGGTCAGCACCATGACGATGGCCCAGCTACCCGCCAGTTCCACGGTCCAGCTGCCGAGTTTTCCGGCAAAGAGTTCGCCGTGGATCTTGTGCACGATGGACGCGATCGATCCGCCTGCGGGGACAACGCCGAGCACCTTTCCCTGCGGTGAGACGAAAACCTGATTCTTGGTTCCGTCCCTCATCGCGATCTGAACCATCGGCGCGTCGCCGACGGTTTCGGGCAGGCGGTAAAAGTCAAACCGGCCACCCGGCACCGCGCGCATCGCGGCGTCGCGCTGCGCGCTCGGTGTCACGGCGTTCGCGGTCGGGAGGCCGTGATAGGCACGCTCCTGCCAGCGATCGATCTGCGGCTTGAACAGATAGATGGCACCGGTAATCGAGAGGATCAGCACGAACGGCATGACGAACATCCCGGCATAGAAATGCCAGCGCCAGATCGTCCTGTGGAATGCGTGCGCAAGTGGCGCATCCGCCGTCCCGGTGCTCGCAGCCGTAGTCTCGTTCGCCATAGATGTAGCCCCCATCTCGTGATTTCGTAGTGACGTTCGCATTCGGCGGCAACCGCGTTAAAAGGCGTGTCTTGAAAGGGGACACTCATGCGTCTGCCCGTGTTGCTTGGAGCCTTGTTGATGACCGTTGCCGCCGCCCCCGCACCCCAATGGTCGCTCGTCATTCACGGCGGCGCGGGCGTTATCGAGCGCGACAAGCTGAAACCCGAAGACGAGTCGGCGATCCGGACCGCACTGGCGGCCGCGCTCGACAAGGGGTCCGCGGTGCTGAAATCGGGCGGATCGTCACTCGACGCAGTGCAGGCGGCGGTCATGGTGCTGGAGGACGATCCGCACTTCAACGCCGGGCGCGGCGCAGTCTTTACCTATGAAGGCACCAATTCACTCGACGCCGCGATCATGGATGGACGCGATCGCAAGGCGGGCGCGGTCGCGGGCATCAGCGCGACGCGCAATCCGGTCACGGCGGCGCGAGCGGTCATGGAACACAGTCCGCACGTCATGCTGTCGGGCGCGGGGGCAGACCAGTTCTCCGTTGAGCAGGGGCTTGTCCAGGCCGACCCCGCTTACTTCGCCACCCCCGAACGTCGCCGGCAACTCGATGAACTGAAGGCGAAGAAGCTGAGCTGGTTCGACGTCGACTTGAAATACGGAACGGTGGGCGCGGTCGCGGTCGATCAGGCTGGCCATGTCGCCGCCGCGACGTCGACCGGCGGGCTGACCGGCAAGCGCTGGGGCCGGATCGGGGATTCGCCGCTGATCGGCGCCGGCACGTATGCCGACGATCGGGCGTGCGCTGTGTCCGCAACGGGCGCGGGCGAGTTCTTCATCCGTGAAGGGGTCGCGCACGAGATTTGCGCGCGCGTTCGCATGAAGGGCGATAATATCGTGAAAGCCGCTGACGCAGTCATGGCCGAGGTCAAGGCAATGGGCGGCGACGGCGGCGTCATTGTCGTCGGCCCCGACGGTACTGGGGGATACAGCTTCAATACGCCGGGCATGTATCGCGGCCGCGTGTCGTCCGGCATAAAAGCACAGGTCGCCATTTACGGCGATGAATAGGCTTATACTGGCCGCAATGCTGGCGGCGCTCGTCCCCTCCCCGGCGCTGGCCTGGTGGGAATATGGCCATGAAACGGTGGCCGAGATCGCACTGCAACAGGTCAGGCCGCGGACGCGCAGCCGCATCGCCGCGCTGCTCCGCTACGACCGCGCGCTTGAAACCGCGACCTGCCCTGCCCGCACCATTGAACAGGCGAGCGTCTGGCCCGACTGCATCAAGGGTCTGAAGGAGCGGTTCAGCTATACGTTCGCCTGGCATTACCAGAACGTCGACATCTGCAAGCCGTTCGACCTGAAGACACCGTGTGCCGACGGCAATTGCGTGTCCGCGCAAGTCACGCGCAACGCAAAGCTCCTGAGCGACAAGAGCTTGCCGCCGCGCGAACGGTTGATGGCGCTTGCGTTCCTCGTTCATTTTGTCGGCGATCTGCACCAGCCGCTTCACGCCGGCGACCGTAGCGATCGCGGCGGCAACGACCAGAACGCCAGTTACGGAGCCTTCGCGGGATCGAGGCTGAACATCCACGGCATCTGGGACGGCTACCTCGCCGAAAGGGCGATCTCGACGCCTCCATCTGGTGCGACAGGGCTGGCCGAAGAGAAAAGGCCAGACATGGCCGACGGCACGGTCGAGAACTGGAGCCGCGAAAGCTGGACGGTCGCGCGAGACTTTTATGCACGGGTGCAAGGCGGCGACCCCTGCACGTCGAAGGTGCCGCGGGCAGAGGTGAGCGTAGAGGTCATCGCCGCCGAGATTCCGGTCGTGCGCGCGCAGGTCGTAAAGGGTGGCGTCCGCCTCGCCCGGCTACTCGACGCGGCGCTGCAGTAAGGGCGCGGTCTCGGGAAGCGCCAGCAGTACCGGGAGCACGCCCAGCGCGACGACTGCGATCATCGCACCGGGAACGAGCGCCCAGCCGGTGTGGCCGATCAGCACCTGAGCAAGATAGGGCGTAAGGCCGCCGAACACTGCGGTCGCGGTGGTCGCACCAAGCGCGAGGCCGGTGAGGCGCCCTTCGCCTGGGAATTGCTCCGCCGTCGCAACCGCACCCACGGCGCTCACGGCACCGGCGACAGCCGCAAGTACCAATGTCCCGAGCAAGGCGGTCAATTGCGACGCGCTGGTCATCAGCCAGAACATGGCGGTAGGAAGAAGCGCGCCGCCCGCAGCAAGGCCGATAAGCACCGGCTTGCGACCGATGCGGTCCGAAAGCAGGCCGGTAAGCGGCGTAACCGCGATAACGACAACCGCGGCGATTGTGGCAAGCCAGAGCGAAGCCCCCTCGCCCAGCGACCCGACAGTCGACAGGAAGGTCGGCACATAAGTGATGCCGACATAATAGGTGATCGAGCCGAGCGCCGAAATGGCAAAACCCCGCGCTATTCCCGGACGGTGGTTGGCGAGCGCATAGCGCAGTGGATTGTTCGGGGTCGTGCCCGCCGCGCGCTGGCGTTCGAACTCGGGCGATTCCTGCATCGTCGAACGGGCAGCCCACACCGAGGCTGCCAATGCCGCTCCGATCAGGAAGGGAATGCGCCAACCCCAGCCGTCGAGATCGGCCGGGGGCAGCAGCCACACAACGAGCGCCGATACGCCGACCGCAAGGAGTGCGCCGACCTCGCTTGCCGCAGAAGCGAGCGAGGCGATAAGCCCGCGCCGCTCGGGAGGGGCTCCCTCCAGCAGATAGGCGACCACGCCGGTGTATTCGCCGCCGACCGAAAATCCCATGACGCAGCGGAGCAGAACGAGCAGCCATCCGGCCAATGGACCGGCGGCGGCAAAGGTCGGCAGCAAGGCCGTGCCCAGCATCGCCGCAGTCATCAGCGCAACCGACAGCAGCATCATGCGCCGTCGGCCATAGCGGTCGCCGACATGGCCGAACACGATCGCGCCGACGGGCCGCATCAGGTAAGCGACCGCAAACCCGCCGAAGATCGCGACCAGCGAAGCCTCTCCCCCGCCAAAAAAGACCCGCGACAAGACCGTCGCGAAGTAGAGATACAGCGTAAAGTCATACCATTCGACGACGGTCGAGAATGCCGCGACCCCAAGCGACGCGCGAGATGCCTGTTGTTTCAGCGCCCTAGCTTGGCGTTATTGAATGGTAACGGTCACGGCGCGCCGGTTCTTTGCATAGGCGTCCTCGTCGGACCCAACTGCATCGGGGCGTTCCTTGCCATAGCTGATCGTGGTCACACGGTCGGCCGAGACACCCAATGCAACCAGCGCGTTCTTGGCGGCATTGGCGCGCCGTTCGCCGAGCGCGAGATTGTATTCGCGGGTGCCGCGTTCGTCGCAGTGCCCCTCGATCGTCACGCGCTTCTGCGAATATCTGCCGAGCCATGCCGCCTGCGACTGAAGTGCCGCCTGGTCGCTCGAATCGACTTCCGAGCTGTCAGTGTCGAAGTAGATTCGATCGGAGGAGACGGTCGCCACGAAATCCTCCTGGCTGCCCGGCGTCGCCCCGGCATTCGTCGGCGGCGTCATCGGCGTAGAGTTGTCGGCCGGCGCGGGCGGTAATTCCTTTGGCGGCTTCTTCGCGCACGCGCCGAGAGCGATCAGCGATACAGCCAGCAACAGGCCAGCGGAGGGCTTCTTCATGTCAGTCTCCTCTTGTCATTCATGGAAGTAACGGCCCCCACGTCGGATCGGATCCATCGACCGGTGTCGGCAGGCGGCGTTCGTTGACTCCGGTCAGGTCGACTTGCCACAACGACGACTTGCCGCCGCGCCCCTGCGACGTACGGAAGAACTGGATGACACGGCCGTTCGGCGACCATGTCGGCGATTCGTCCTGCCAGCTGTTCGTCAGCAACCGTTCGCCCGAGCCGCCCGGCGTCATCACGCCGATCCGGAAATTGCCCGCGATTTTGGTGAAAGCGATGAGGTCGCCGCGCGGACTCCATTCGGGCGTTGCATAGCGTCCGCCGCCAAAGGTGATGCGTTGCTGGTTCGACCCGTCGGCGTTCATCACATAGAGTTGCTGCGAACCCGAGCGGTCGCTTTCGAAGACAATGCGCTTGCCGTCGGATGAAAAGCTCCCTCCTACACTGATGCCGGGCGAGGAGGTGAGCCGACGCGGGCTGCCGCCGATTGCGGGAACGGCATAGATATCGGTGTTGCCGGCAATCGCCATCGAATACAGGATCGTGCGGCCGTCAGGCGACCAGCGCGGGGCGAAAGCGGCGCTTCCGCCTTCGGTCACAAGCCGCTGTTTGCCGCTCCCGATCTCATAGACATAGATGCGCGGGCGCTTTCCGGCGTAACTCAGGTATACGATCGACTTGTAATCGGGCGAGAAGCGCGGCGTCAGGACGATGTTCTGGCCGTTCGTCAGGAAACGGTGATTGGCACCGTCGGAATCCATGATCGCAAGCCGCTTGACCCGGTTTTCCTTCGGGCCCGTCTCTGCGATATAGGCCACCCGGCTGTCGAAAAACGGGCTTTCGCCGGACAGCCGGGCATAAATAGCGTCGGCACATTTGTGCGCGGCCCGCCGCCAGTCGCGCGGCTGCACGACATAGCCCGCGCGGGTCAATTCGGTCTTCAGCGCGACGTCGTACAGATAACAGCCGACGGTGAGATCCCCGCCATTATTGGCGCGCACGAAGCCCTGCACGAGCGCCGCGGCACCCGCCCCGGACCACCGGTCGAAGGCGGGCGCCGTGACTTCTGGAAAGCCGATCGCGCCGATTCCCGCCGGGCCTATGGGCTTGAACAGCCCCGATCCGCGCAGGTCGGAGGCGACCACTTCGGCGACTTGCCTGCCCAGTGCCTCGGTCGTTCCCGCTGGCGTGCTGGCGACGGTCGGCGTCGGCATGACGGGTACTGCGATGGTCAGGTCGCTGTTGCTCTCGTCAGTCACGTCGACGCTGATTTGCGCGGTTGCCAGAGTTGAGGTGGCCAGCAATGCCGCTGGCAGCGCGATCTTGATCAATCTCATTGCGACAACCTCTTATCGAACCGGACGGGCCCCAATACGGCCCAAGCATCATAGAATTCCGCAGGAAGCTGGAACGGTGATGCGAGCCGCACCGCCTTTTTCGCCGCTTCCTGATGTAACCGGACCTGTCCGGCATTGCTTGCAGTCTGGCCAGTCGTGACGACGTTTTCAATCGACGTGACGGTGCCGTCGCGGGTCAGGCGGATTGTCAGCGAGGTACGAAGCAATTCGGCATCGGCGCCGGTCGGGGCGATCCAGTGCGGCTTCAACTGGCGCAGCACC
>JANMKS010000223.1:0-1635 GCA_031372155.1 Sphingomonas sp. | reverse complement strand
TGGCACGAGTGTAGGGAATCGGCGGACGGACGCTGGCGGTCTGCACCGCGATGGCGGAGTCGCATGGCAGGTAGTGGCTCCAGTCATCATAGCCGACCTGCAGCGCGCCTTCGATCAGCAGCGCGCGAAATCCCGTGCAATCGATAAAGAGGTCGCCTTCGACGCGGGTGCCTGACTCAAGCAATAGTGCAGCGATATCGCCGGACGCCTCGTCAAGCACGACGTGCGCGATCTTCCCCTCAACCCGCCTGGCCCCGTCTGCCTCTGCCATGCGGCGCAGAAACGCCGCGTAGAGCGAAGAATCGAGTTGATAGGCATAGTTCATCCGGTTGTCGGGCAAATGCGCGAACCGGTTTGCATGCGCGGCCTTCAGCTCAAGGCAATAGTCGTCGTAGCGCGCCGAGTGGCCTTTGGTCAGACCGTGCATCCAGAAATGCTGGAATCCGGCGGACCAGTGATCGCGACCGGTCAGGCCGAACGAGTGAAAATACGTCTCGCCCTCTCGCTTCCAGTTCTCGAATTCGATGCCCAGCTTGAACGTCGCCTGGGTCTCGCGCATGAAATCGGCCTCGCTGATGCCGAGCAAGCGGTTGTAGGTCGTCAGCGGCGGAATCGTGCTCTCTCCCACGCCGATCGTGCCGATGGCATCGGACTCGACGAGCGTCAGCTCGATCGCATCGCCCATCGTCCGCGCCAGCGCCGCGGCCGTCATCCAGCCGGCAGTGCCGCCGCCCGCAATGACAATCCGGCGCTTGGTGTATCCGGTCATCATCGGCTCAAAGTCCTCAAAAGAAATGCACGCAGTCGCCCGGCGGTTTCGGCCGTCAGCGGATCAAGTACGCCGCGCGCACTTTCGGGAATATGCGCGGCAACTTCCGTAACGCTTTCAAACACATAATGCTCGAACATGTCACGCCAGATCGCCTTGTCTTCGGCGGGCAAGTCACGAATTGCGAGAATGGCGTGGTTGAGGGCATCCTGCGGCTGGCCGAGGTAGCGCGGCGTGTCGCGCCACCAATAGTTGAGCAGGATGTTGAATGGCGCGAGCCCCTCGACATGGTGCCACCACATCGACGGAATGAAGAGCGCGTCGCCCGGCTCTAGTTCGGCAACCTGCGCATGCGTGAGCGCGTCAGCAAAGCGCGGATAGCGTTCGAAATCCGGCGCGTGGAAATCGACCATGCTCACCGCACGACCGGCCGGTGTGTTGTCGATCGGACCGAGGTAGAGATTGCGAAACTGCTCGGGCGGAAAAAGCGTAAAGCGGCGACGGCCTGCGACGCAGCAGGCAAGGTTGTCAGGAAAGTCGTTGTGCGCCGCGATCCGCGTCGGCGTCCCCATCCACAGGCTTACAAGCGGTTCGCGCGAACCGAGATCGAGCGGGTTTTCCTGCTCCACGCCCGCAAAATGCGTAGGGACGTCGATCGAGGCGAGATAAACGCTGGGCGGGTCGCGACGCCCCTCATTGGCGTCGATCCCGCCGAAAATATCGGCGAGTTTGCCCCGTGCCGTCTGGAAATTCATTTCCATTGCCGCATCATAGAACATGCGGCCATCGTGGCCGGGCGGTCCGACAGAGACCGCAAAGGGGACATCCCGCGCGCGCTCGACCAGATAACGCCTGACCTCGCGGGG
>JANMKS010000212.1:0-2928 GCA_031372155.1 Sphingomonas sp. | reverse complement strand
GTAGTTGCCGGCGAACTGCTTCCGCTGAAGCTAGACGCCGCACGGTTTCGGACCGTCGTGGCCTCCGGGCCCGAAACCGAGTCCGGTCACGACCGCGTCGAATTCGAGGTTTCGACAAATCCCGGCGCGCCCTTTGCGCCCATGACCAAGATCGCGAGCGGCGGCGAGCTCTCGCGCTTCATCCTCGCACTGAAGGTCGCGCTTGCCGAGGAAGGCGGCGCAGGAACGATGATCTTCGATGAAATCGACCGCGGCGTCGGCGGGGCCGTCGCAAGCGCCATCGGCGACCGGCTCGCGCGTCTTGCAGAGGGGCGGCAAGTGCTTGTCGTGACGCACAGCCCGCAAGTCGCCGCGCGCGGGACCGAACATCTGCTTATCGCAAAGAACAGCGATGGATTGGTGACCCGGACTAACCTCCGCACGTTGGACGCCAACCAGCGTCGCGAGGAGATAGCGCGGATGCTGTCGGGTGCGGAGGTCACTGATGAGGCACGCGCGCAGGCGGCACGGCTGGTGGCGGCGTGAGCGAAGCAGACGCCGCCAACCGCCTGATGCGTCTCGCCAGGGAGATTGCCCGCCACAACAAGCTCTATCACGACAACGACTCGCCCGAGATTTCCGATGCCGAGTACGATGCACTGGTGCGCGAGAATGCCGCAATCGAAGCCCAATTTCCGCACCTGGTCCGGCCGGATTCACCGCAGCGGGCTGTCGGTGCCGCACCTTCCTCGCCGCTTGCCAAAGTCCATCACGCCAAGGCGATGCTCAGCCTGGAGAACGCGTTTGCGGACGAGGAAGTCGCCGAATTCGTCAGGCGTGTCAGGCGCTTTCTGAACCTGGCCGACGACGTGCCCGTCGCACTTACTGCCGAACCCAAGATCGACGGACTCAGCTGCTCACTGCGATATGAGAACGGCATGCTGGTGCAGGCTGCGACGCGCGGCGACGGATCAGTCGGCGAAGACGTTACTCCCAATGTTGCGACCATATCCGACATCCCGCAAACACTAAGCGGCGCACCGCGCGTCTTCGAGGTGCGCGGCGAAGTGTACATGGCCAAGGAAAGTTTCGCCGCGCTAAACGAACGGCTGGCAGGGACGCGCATCTTTGCGAACCCGCGCAACGCGGCCGCCGGTTCGCTTCGCCAAAAGGATCCCGCCGTCACCGCAAGCCGCCCGCTGCGCTTCCTCGCGCATGGCTGGGGTGAGGTGTCGGATTTGCCAGGTGCAACCCAGTTCGAAGTGATGGGCGCCCTGGCTGGCTGGGGCTTTCCCGTCAGTGATTTGCTCGTCCGGGTGAATGGCGCGCCCGATGCGCTTGCACATTACCGGCGGATAGAGGTGGTCCGCGCCGACCTTCCCTTCGACATCGACGGTGTGGTGTACAAGGTTGACCGGCTCGATTGGCAGGCACGGCTGGGTTTTGTCGCCAGGGCACCCCGCTGGGCACTGGCACACAAATTTCCCGCCGAACGCGCGCAGACGACGTTGACGGCGATCGACATTCAGGTCGGTCGTACGGGAAAGCTTACCCCCGTCGCCCGGCTCGAGCCCGTGACGGTGGGCGGTGTCGTGGTGACCAATGCAACGCTCCACAATGCCGACGAGATTATCCGTCTTGGCGTTCGCGTTGGTGATCGCGTCAGTATCCAGCGCGCGGGCGATGTCATCCCGCAAGTGCTCGCCAACCTGACGCCGGAGGTCGAGCGGCCCGCATTCGTCTTTCCCACGCAATGCCCGCAATGCCGTTCGGACGCCGTTCGAGAGGAGGGCGAAGTCGACATCCGCTGTACCGGCGGGCTGATCTGTCCCGCGCAACGCATCGAGCGGCTGAAGCATTTCGTGTCACGCGGAGCGATGGACATCGACGGGCTCGGCGAAAAGACGATCGTGGAGTTTTTCGAACTCGGCTGGCTGCACAGCCCCGCCGATATCTTCAGGCTGAACGCGCAGCGCAACGCCTTGCTGGTGCGGCCCGGCTGGAAGGAAAAGTCGGTGGATGCCCTGATGGCGAGCATCGAGGCACGACGGGCACCTGACCCCGCCCGCTTCCTGTTCGGGCTCGGCATTCGGCACGTCGGCATCGTTACTGCGCGCGACCTGGCAAAAGCTTTCGGCACTGTCGAGCGCGTCGCCGAGGTCGCTATGCATCAAGAGGCTGTGCTCGAATTGTCGGGCGTCGAAGGTATCGGCCCGGTTGTCGCAGAAGCGCTCGTCGATTTCTTCCGGGAAGCGCATAACCGCGACGCGTGGGACGATCTGTTGCGCGAAGTACAGCCGGTTCCGTTCGTGTCGAACGTCAAGCCATCGGCGGTGACGGGCAAGACGATCGTTTTTACGGGCAGTCTGGAAACGATGAGCCGTGACGAAGCGAAAGCACAGGCCGAGGCGCTCGGTGCGAAAACCGCGGGATCCGTAAGCGCAAGAACCGATCTGGTAGTCGCAGGCCCCGGTGCCGGTACGAAGCTGAAGAAGGCCGCGGACCTCGGCATTGAAGTAATCGACGAGGCGGCCTGGGCGGCGATTGCCGCGACCGGAACGGGCTGATAGCACGGCAAATCGCCCGAACCGGGCTCAACGACTAAGAGGATGTTTTCATGCTGAAATTTCGCGTTGCGCTCGCCGCATCGGTGGCTTTGTGCGTCACTGCGACCCCAGGCTCGGCAGAGACGAACGTCGCGGCTCGCGATGGTGCGAAGCCCAGGCTCGGTACCTGGGGCGTGGACTTGTCGGGACGCGACACGACAGTGAAGCCAGGCGACGATTTCTGGACCTATGCCAACGGTGCGTGGGCGCGCGTGACGCCGATTTCGCCCGACCGTACGAGCGTCGGTGGATTCACAACGCTCGCCGACCTGTCGGAAGTTCAGGTACGCGCAATCGTCGACGATCTGGCATCGGCGCCCGCCGCCAATACCTCCGCACAACA
>JANMKS010000207.1:0-2092 GCA_031372155.1 Sphingomonas sp. | reverse complement strand
CAAGCAGGAACACGCTCATAATTTTGTCGGGCGGCAACATCGACGCCGACCTGTTTGCCGCTATTCTGTCGCGATGATGGGCGTCACGACTTTCTCTCTATTCCTCGCCGTCGCGATGTTGGCGGTTTTTGCGCTGACCGGCGGGGGCATCGTCGTGCTGCGAAACGGGACGGACCGGAAGCGCGGCTGGCTTATGCTGGCAGCCGCGCTTGTGCTGTTGGGCAATGTTCTGATCTGGACGCTTTAACGATCGGGCAAGTTGTCGAACGTGCGCCTGATCTCTTTCAAGGTCCGGGCGGTCACCTGGAGATCCGCGGTATCGAACTCGGCCATGATTTCGAGCACATCAGGTGCCATGTCGGCGATCGCCTCGCCGTGCTTTTGACGGCCTGCCGATGAAATGAAAATGCACTCGTCGCCCTCTACCCAGTCGATCACCAGCCACTTGCGCGCGGCCAGCGACTGCACGGTCTTCCGCATATCGGCGATGTCGACCTGAAAGCACCAAGCCAGCGTCTTGAGCTTCTCGCTGTGCTTGTTCACTCGGACAAAATAGTTGAGCACCCCGAAATCGGCGGCGACGAGATCGACCAGGTGCAGGGGCTCGAAGCGCTGGCGGACCAGATGCTCGAGGATCGCGATTTCTGTGAACAGATCGAGGTAGAGCTGTTTGGTTGCCTCGTCGAAAACGTTGGCGTCCTCCCCCATGGCGCGCACCTCAGCGTATCGGAGAATCGGGCGCGAGCCGCATGTCGAGATAACGATCCACGGACTGCATCAGATCGGCCTGCTCGTTCTCGAAGAAGTGATTGGCACCGCGAATTTCGTCATGATGGATTGTGATGTGCCGCTGGGTTCTCAGCTTATCGACAAGCTTTTGCACAGCGTTGGGCGTCACGACCTCATCACCCGTGCCCTGAATGATGATCCCCGAAGACGGGCAGGGCGCAAGGAACGTGAAATCATACATGTTCGCTGGCGGTGCGATCGAGATGAAACCCTTGATCTCCGGCCGCCGCATAAGCAATTGCATGCCGATCCAGGCACCAAAGCTGAACCCCGCGATCCAGGTCGTCTGCGCCTCCGGATGAATGGACTGAACCCAATCGAGCGCCGAAGCGGCGTCGGACAATTCGCCCACGCCGTTGTCGAAAACGCCTTGAGATTTGCCGACACCCCGAAAATTAAAGCGCAGCGTTGCGAAGCCGCGACGCACGAAGGTTTGATACAGCGACTGCACGATACGATTGTTCATCGTCCCGCCGCCCTGCGGGTGTGGATGCAGAATCATGGCGACCGGCGCGCGCGGGCGCGGCCCGGGGTTGAAACGACCTTCTAAGCGACCTTCCGGCCCCGGAAAAATGACTTCGGGCATGAGCACTTTCTGAAATAGCAGCGGCGCGCGAGGTGGTCGCGCGTTGCGGTCGCGGCCTATATAGGCAAGGGGGTCGCAAGAGCAACGAAAACGGACTCACGCCCCTTGGCCGACCGGCTATACCTCGATCATGCTGCGACGACCCCTGTGCTGGCCGTTGCACGAGACGCTGTGCTGGAGGGGTTTGGCCGCTGGGCAAACGCCTCATCTCCGCACGCGAGCGGGCGTGCTGCACGGTCCACATTGGAGGAAGCGCGTGAGCGCGTATCTGCCTCGCTCGATTGGCGTGGCGACGTTCTTTTTACGAGTGGCGCGACCGAGGCAATTGCGATCGCACTGACACGCGCCGACTGCGATGCCGTCCTGATCAGCTCTGTCGAGCATGACGCCGTTCACCGCGTTGCCCCGTCAGCGTATATCGTACCTGTCGGGGACGACGGCCTCGTCGCGCATGATTCGCTTGTCGGCAGGCTCGGCGCTCTCGGGGCGCGTCGCCCGCTCGTGGTCATCCAGTCCGCCAATAATGAAACCGGTGTGCAGCAACCTTTGGGCGTTCTCGCGGGTGTTATTCGGGCAGCCAACGGGATTTTGTTCGTCGATGCTTCGCAATCGGCAGGAAAGTCGAATCTTCCAAATGCCGACCTGATTGCCGTCTCGGCGCACAAGCTGGGCGGCCCGCCGGGCGTCGGCGCGCTCCTTGTCCGCGACCTCGCGTCG
>JANMKS010000186.1:0-1693 GCA_031372155.1 Sphingomonas sp. | reverse complement strand
CGCCGCGAGGCATGTCCGCAACAGATTCTCGCGCAGCCGCTCGATACGTTTCGCGTGATTGTCGACGGCGGTCACTTTCCAGCCGTTTGCGACAAGCTGCATCGTCTTGCCGCCCGGGGCGGCGCACAGGTCAAGCGCGGTCCGCCCCTCGCCACGGCCGAGCAGTCGGGCAGGGACCGAGGCGGCGAGATTCTGCACCCACCATTTGCCGTCGTCATAGCCGGGCAGGGCGGTAATGGCCGTTCCGCGCGGAAGCCGCCGGTGCCCACGCGCAAGGCTGTCCCCGCCGAGGCCAGCGTCATCGTCGGGGTCCGCCAGCGTAAGGTCGAGCGGTGGTGCCGCGCCAAGCGCCTCACTTGCATCGGACAACATTGGCGCGCCCCACACCGCCCATCGTTCCGCGACCTCAGACGGGAGCGTCGGAACTGCGGCGAGTGAAGCCTGCTTGCGCATGAGCGTCCCGAACACGCCGTGCACCAGCCGCTTCGGCCCACCCATTACCAGCGGCAACGCCGTCGCGATGGCGGCGTGCGGCGGCGTTTTCAAGACAAGCGCCTGGACGAGTGCGATCCGCAACACCATTCGCGCCTTGGCATCGGCCGGAAGTGGAGTCGCAGTCGCCGAATCGATCAAAGTGTCCAGGTCGGGCAGCCAACGCAGTACCTCGCTTGCGATCGCAAGGGCCAGCGCGCGGTCCTCATGCGGTGCGATCCCCCGGCTGGCCGCCCCGACCGCATTGTCCAGCGTCTGGCCCTGTCGCAGCACGGCATCGAGCATCCGCAATGCCGCCGCGCGCGCCTGCAGTCCCGGCACGCGTTGTTCGGGGGGGCTTGCGCCGCCCCCGTATCCACCCGATCTGATCATGCCAGACCCATAGGACATAGCCGCCGATGAACAAGGACCGCCCCGCACATGTGAAGGCTCCCGCTTATTTGTCGAAGAGCCCGCCGGTGCCAGTGCCGCAGGCCGTTGCACCCCAGAAGGAAGCTGGCGGCAAGGACGAACCGGAGCCGACGCGTTATGGCGACTGGGAACGCAACGGCATCGCGTGGGATTTTTAGGCGCGTTCATCCCTGAGCGGCCGGGACAGCAAGTCACCGATCACATCTTCGACCGGGCTACCCGTCAACAGCGCACAGACCGCGTCGACAACCGGCATCGTCACAGTCAAAGTCCGCGCGGACTGTTGCAGCACCGGGGCCGTGAAAGCGCCTTCCGCCACCGTCTGTTTCTCTGCAAGCAAGTCGGCAGCGGCCATTCCTTTGCCCAGCCCCACGCCCAGCGAAAAATTGCGCGACGCCGTCGACGAACATGTCAAAACCAGGTCGCCAAGTCCCGACAGACCGCTCAGCGTCTCGACGCGCCCGCCCCGCGCGACGCCGTAACGCACCATTTCGGCAAATCCCCGCGCGATCACTGCTGCACGGGCATTCTCACCGAGTCCCCGCCCCGCGACGACTCCGCACGCGATGGCGAGCACATTCTTGACGGCACCGCCGATCTCCGCCCCGACGACATCGTCCGACACGTAAGGCCGGAACGTCGACCGTGCGAGCCGTTCGGCAAGAGCACGACCGGCGCGCTCATCGGCACAGGCGAGCGTGACGGCGGTGGGCAATCCGCGCGCAACTTCGGCCGCGAACGTCGGCCCTGACAGGACTGCGACCGGCGCGCCCGGGTGCATTTCACTGGC
>JANMKS010000174.1:0-7544 GCA_031372155.1 Sphingomonas sp. | reverse complement strand
ATGAAGCTCTTTAACACTAATGCACTGTTAAGGACACTTCAACAGTAATTCTTAAGTATCCTTCCCGGCTTGGTCGATCGCGCTTCGACGAACGTCTGCGGCCTTAAGGCTTCCTTGAGGGTTAACGCGTTAACTCTGTTGAATGCTCCTCGATCAAGGTACGCCACAGACACCACCTGCGGCTGCAGCCGCAGCGCAAGGCGACGCGGCCGCGACACCGATTCCGCTCGTCGCCCTCGGTCTGATCAGGCTTGTGAATTTTCACGCCGTTCGGCGGAGGCTGGGCATTGATGAGTGCAATGCCCTGATGGGCAGGCTCGCGGCTGCGCTTGCAGATATGCAGGCCGGTGTGAGCAGCAGGCAGGGTGGGCAGGGACTGATCGAGGTCCGGTTCGTCGGCGCACTTGTTGTGGATTTCAGGCTAGCAATCGACCGGCTTGCGAGCGTCGCAGACAAGCAGTTGGCGGACGTTGCTCACCCTTTTCAAGCGGGCCTGGCCTTGGCTGGCCCGGGCGATGACGAACTGGCGATGCTGGAGCGAGCAGAGGGCGCGCTGTCGCAGACGTCGGCAACCGAGAACGTGATTATCGCACTCGACCAAGAGCCTCCGGCGGTTGCACGCCATATGCTTTCCCAGAACCTTGTCGGGGCGGCAGCGCGAGGCGAATTTTATCTGGTTTACCAGCCGAAGATACATGTTCGCAATCGATCGGTCACGAGCGCCGAAGCACTGATCCGGTGGCAACATCCTCGGCTTGGACTGGTCATGCCCGACGCATTCATCGGGCTGGCCGACGCATCGGGTGAAATAAGATCGATCACGTTGTGGACGCTGAGGAAAGTCATTTCTGATCAGGAACACCTTTCCGAGGTTGGTCACCATTTACGCGTGTTCATAAACGTTTCGGGCGGTCTGTTGACCGACCGCAGCTTCATTGACGAAGCGTGCGAAATCGTGCGCGCCACGGGTGCGAGCATCGGTTTCGAGATTACCGAGACTGCGGTCATCAACGATCCCGATCTTGCGATTTCCAATCTGGAACGGTGCACGGCAGCAGGGATTTCGCTCGCCATTGACGATTACGGGTCGGGATTGTCGTCGCTCGCCTATCTGAAACGACTGCCCGCGAGCGAATTGAAGATCGACAAGATGTTCGTCACCCAGCTCACGAGCAGTCATCGCGATCCGTTGATCGTGCGGTCGACGATCGACCTTGCCCATGCGCTGGATATGGAAGTGACCGCCGAGGGTGTCGAGACACCCGCTGCGCTCGCCCTCTTGACAGTGATGGGCTGTGAGATGGTCCAGGGCTATTTGATCAGTCCTCCGCTCAAGCTCGCCGAATTCGAATCCTACCTTCATGATTATCGGTTCCAGGCTTTGGAGTCTGATGAAAAGACGGTCGTTCGACCGGCAAGCTTTTGGAAGCGTGCGTGAAGCGGGTCCGCCAGGCTTGCTTGAGGCACCTGATGATAATCGCGTTGCTGCTTCTTGGGCCTTCGGGGGCGGCCCGCGCCAGCGCGCCCGCGAACCCTGTCTCTGCCGCCACCATCCGAGCGCTTATTCAAGCAGCGAAAGAACAATTAGCGATAGACCCGGATCGTTCGCTTGTGCTTTCCGAGCAAGCCTCTTCCGCTGCGCTGCGCTATATTGGACCCGATAGTAAGGCTCTGTCGGCCGAGGCGGACGCCTCGCTGGCCAAAGGCCTCATCCGCGCCGGCGAGATTGACCGCGCGGACGACATCGTCAGTCGAGCTCTCGGATCCTCTCGTGAAATCGCACTCCCACCGCGCATCCTGGGCGAGCTGTTCCTGTCGCTCGGTAAAATTCAGATGCGGCGTGACGACGTTCAGGCCGCTTTGGCAAACACGCAGCGCGCCTATCGCATTTTCAGAAGCGCCAAAGAAGTCAGGCAGCAGGCAATCGCGCTTCAAGCCATCGCCCTTCTTTACATTCAGGGCGGGGATTCGAAAACTGCGCTGCGATACTACGCACAATCAGAACAGGAATACTCAAGCGACCCCCAGATGTCGTTTGCGGTGCATAACAACCGGGGCAGGGCATTTCTCGAGCTTTCGCAACCGATCGAGGCCGAGCGCGAATTTCGCACCGCGCTTCGAAGCGCTGAGAAAGTGGACAGCAAAAAGTACATGCCGATCCTGTGGAGCAATATCGCGCAGGCGCAGATAAATCAGGGGCATCTGACCGCTGCGAGCGCTTCGGCGTCGCAGGCGTTTTCGATCATCCGATCTTCAAAGCTCAAGGCGGAAACATGGCCCTTGTGGGAACTCCGCGCCCAGATCGCTTTCCTGCAGTCGGACCTTCCGTCGGCGAAATCGTACATCGAGAGGGTCCTTGCGGGCGTCGATCCACGGACCAGTGCGTCGAACTACCGGCAGGCACATGACACCGCTTACAAAATTTATCGGGCGTCGGATCGTCCGGCGCTTGCGCTCGCAAACCTCGAGGCATTGGCACGGATCGACGAGGCAACGGCAAAACTGACGGCGTCTGCCAGCGCGGCGCTGATGGCTGCGCGATTCGACTTTACCAATCAGAACCTCAAGATCGCGCAGCTCAAGGCGCTTGAGCTTGAGCGGAGTGCGGCGGCACAGCGCAAGCTGTTGATCACCGTGGTGATCGGCGGCGTTCTGGTCCTGTCGCTCCTTATTTTGGGCTTAATCATAATCACGCGCAGCCGTAACAGGGAACGTGCCGCCAAGCTGATCCTGGCACGGACCAATCGTGAACTCGAAAAGGCGATATCGGCCAAAATGGAATTCCTTGCGACGACAAGCCATGAGATACGTACCCCGCTGAACGGCATATTGGGCATGACGCAGGTGATGTTGTCGGATCGAACGCTGGAGCCGCAATTGCGCGACCGCATAGGCGTGGTCCACAGCGCCGGCGAGAACATGCGGACGTTGGTCGACGACATCCTCGACGTGGCCAAGATGGAAACCGGGAACCTTGCGGTCGGCACGGGAGCGTTCGACTTGAAGGCCACTCTTCGCCAGGTCGCGCAGGTCTGGCGCCTGCAGGCGGACGCCGCCGGAATCGGGCTGATCCTTCATCTCGACGATTGTCCGGAGCAGATCGAGGGCGACGGCGGCAGGTTGCGGCAGATCGTCTTCAACCTGCTGTCGAACGCGATGAAATTCACCGAGGACGGCAAGGTAGAATTGTCCGCCAAGACCGCGGGTTCTCCGGCGGCGCGCAGAGTGCTGATAAGCGTACGCGATTCGGGCATCGGGATCGAACGTGCGTGGCACGAGTCGATATTTGAACTGTTCCAGCAGGTCGATGGCGGCACAACACGGCGCTACGGTGGAACCGGGCTCGGTCTTGCGATTTGCAGGAACCTAGCGCGGGCGATGGGCGGGGACATTTCGGTGGAAAGCGAACCGGGCTTCGGGTCGACATTTACGATCGACCTGCCACTGGTGGAAATCGATGCGCGAACCGACACCGAAATCGAAGCGGGTTCAAAGGAGCGTGCGCGCGCCGTCCTGGCGATCGAGCGCAATCCGCTGACGCGCGGGATCTTGCGCGCCATTCTGGGCACGCGCTTTACAAGTGTTACATTCGTATCGTCGGCCGCCGAAGCGTGCGATCATCTGGCGCACGAAGCCGTCGACTGGATCGTTGCCGACAGCGCATCGACCGAAGCGTTCGAGGGGATATTCGCTGCCACCTCTGCCCCTGTGATATTAGTTGAAGGTGCAGAGCGCGTCGAACCCCACGTACGCTCTGCGGTGCACACCGTACTTTCAAAGCCTGTGACCAGGTCCATGCTCCTCGATCTCTTCGATACGGTCGAGCAAGATGAACTGGCGGACGTCGCGTGAAACTGCTCTTCATCGAAGACGACGCGATGAACCGGCGCGTCGTGAAGGATATGCTCGACGTGGCCGGCGTCGAAATGGACGAGGCTGACGGCGCGCAAGCCGGTCTCAAGCTGATCGACGAACGCGATTACGACCTTGTTCTGATGGACCTGCGTATGCCCGGAATGGACGGGATGACTGCGATCTCGCTGCTCCGCCAGCGCTCGGATGCGAAGGGCAAGCTTCCGGTCATCGTTCTGACGGCGGATGCTGCGGCGGGGCTGCGCGAACGCTGCATGGCGGCGGGTGCGGATGAAGTGATGTTCAAGCCCGTGTCGATGCAGTCGCTGTTCGACGCCATTGCGCTGCTCGTGGTGGATCGGGGCGGGGACGACCCGGTGATTTCCTAACGACGTCCAAGCCGCTATGCGGTCGGGCATGAGCACTTCAGCAAGTTTCGACTTCGCACTTGGCGAAACCGCAGACATGATCCGCGATACCACGCAACGATTCGCGGCGGACCGCATCGCGCCGATCGCTGCTGCGACCGATGAGCATAATCATTTCCCGCGTGAACTGTGGCCGGAAATGGGTGCTCTGGGTCTTCACGGGATTACTGTGGAGGAGGAGTGGGGCGGGCTGGGTCTCGGCTACCTCGAGCATGTCGTGGCGATGGAAGAAGTTTCGCGCGCGTCGGCGAGCATTGGCCTGAGCTATGGGGCGCACTCGAACCTGTGCGTCAATCAGATCAGGCGTTGGGGTAATCCCGCCCAGAAGGAAAAATACCTTTCCAAACTGATCAGCGGCGAACACGTCGGCAGCCTCGCGATGTCGGAAGCCGGGTCCGGCAGCGATGTCGTTTCGATGAAATTGAAGGCACGGCCGACAGGCAATGACCGCTATGTCCTGAACGGAACCAAGTTCTGGATCACCAACGCGCCAAGCGCAGACACGCTGGTCGTCTATGCCAAGACCGGCGAAGGATCGGGCGGCATCACCGCGTTCCTGATCGAACGTGGCATGACCGGGTTCAGCGTGTCGAAGAAGCTCGACAAGATGGGCATGCGCGGAAGCGACACGGCCGAACTTGTGTTCGAGGATTGCGAGGTGCCCGCAGAAAACATCATGGGGCCAGTGAATGGCGGCGTCGGCGTGCTGATGTCGGGTCTCGATTACGAACGCGCGGTCCTGGCGGCGGGTCCGCTCGGCATCATGCAGGCCTGCCTCGACGTGGTTCTTCCCTATGTCCGCGAGCGCAAGCAATTCGGGAAGAGCATCGGCCAGTTCCAGTTGATCCAAGCCAAGGTCGCTGACATGTACGTCGCGCTGAACTCCGCGCGCGCATACGTCTATGCCGTCGCGCGTTCATGTGATGCGGGAAAAACGACGCGGTTCGACGCGGCCGGAGCGATCCTGCTTGCCAGTGAAAACGCGGTGAAGACCTCGCTTGAGGCCATTCAAGCATTGGGTGGAGCAGGCTATACCAAGGAATGGCCGGTCGAACGCTTCCTGCGCGATGCCAAGCTTTACGACATAGGCGCGGGCACGAACGAGATCAGGCGCTTCCTGATCGGACGCGAGCTGATTGGCGGATAATCCCGATGAAACGCTAATCCGCCAGATACGCATCGAGTGTGGCATGGAAGTGCCGGATCCGGCTTTCCTGGTAACGGGCCAGTGTCACGCCCGGCTTTCGCGACGCCTTCAGCCCTTTCTGGATACGGCGTAGATTGTCGGTGTCCTGATCGGCGACCATCGCGGCTGACCCGAGTTCGGGCGCGTCGGTCCACGGCTGGTCGGGACCGAGCAAGTTCATCTTTGCCGGTTCGGGATGCGAGCCGTCGGGGGCTTTGGCGAACAGGAACATGATTTCCATGATGTGGCTGTCGGGGTCGTTGCCGTTGGGACGGAAACGATAAACGATCGGAAGCGCCTGTCCGCCCCACGGCACCATATTGGGGAACAGCAGGTATTCGATCAGGTCGAGCGATTCACTGTCCGACAGCCCCGACATGTCCTTGCCCGACGAGCGCGTTATCTTTTCGCGGGCACGTTCGGCGAGTTTGCCGCGCGCGGTTTCACCGGGACCGATGTCGATCGGCTTGCCCGCATAGAATGGTGCATCACGGCGAAGGTCCGCCAAAGTGATTTCCGGCGCGACATGCTTCATCGCGGGCGAGGGCACGCCCTGCACGCTGAGCATCCGCGAGACATGGCGGACGCCGGGCCAGATATCGTATTGCGTGTTGCTGTCGCCGTAATAGGTGACGACCTGCGGGTGCGCGATCGGCACATGATAAGCCTCGACGAAGGCCTCCATGCCCAGTTTCCAGTTGCAGGGCATGATCTTTGCGACATGCGCCGCCTTGTACCGGTTCTCGAGTCCGAATGCTTCGAAATGGGCAGGCAGGTTTTCCAGATAGCTTGCGAAGGGTTCACAATCCTGATTGAAATTGACGAAGACGAACCCGCCCCACAAGCCGACTTTCGCTTCGGGCAGACAGAATTTCTTCTTGTCGACGTGCGGAAAATCCCATTGCCCGGGGATGACCTTCAATGTGCCGTCAAGGTTCCAGGTCCAGCCGTGAAACGGACAGCGAAGCTGCCCGGCATTGCCTGCCTCGGTCCGCAGCATCGTGCCGCGGTGCAGGCATGAATTGACATATGCCTTTACCCCATCGGCAGTTCGCACGACGACAAGCGAGTCGTCGACGATGTCATAGACAATCTGGTCGCCGACTTTCGGAATCTCCTCCAGGCGGCAGGCGAATTGCCATGCCTTGCGCCAGATCTTCTTGACTTCGCGGTCGTGCCATTCGTGCGAGAAATAGCGTTCGCGGGATACGTCATTGGTGCTCATACCCTGCGGTGGCGATTCTGCACGTAGCACGGCGGGCGGCGGGATCGGATCGGTGTCGAAAATCGACTGCACCGAAGGTTCGGGCCTGCGCGCGATGGTGTCGCCGAAGTCTGTCACGCTGGCCTCTCCCGATGTTTGCGTAAGTGTGCCGCCATGCTAGCGCCTGCGCAATGGAGACCTTGCCGCACCGCCACCTGACGACCCTGACCCTCACCGTCGATTTCGGCAGCGTCGTACGCATCGGCGCGATTGCTGCGGGCCACAGGGGCATTGCGACCGTCACAGGTGGCATGTTCGAGGGCCAGCGTTTGTCGGGCAGCGTCGGCCCCGGCCACGACTGGTTCGTGACCCGCAGCGACGGGGTGCTCGTCATCGACGTCCGCCTGACACTGACGACTGACGACGGGGCGACAATTTACCTGACATATCGGGGACGGATGACGGGCAAGGGCGATGCACTGGTCCGGTTCCGCAAAGGCGAAATGCTCGATGCGGCGGACTATGCGCTGACCGTCATTGCGACGTTCGAATGCGGTGACGAGCGCTATCGCTGGCTGAACGACGCAATCGTGGTCGGTGTCGGCGCGCAGACCCCGACGGGGCCGATCTACACCCTGTTCGAGGTGGGCGCATGACGTACCTCTGGTTGTCGGCGACGCTGATGGTGGCCACGGCGGTCACCCATTCGGTGTTGGGTGAAAAGCGGCTGATAGGTCCGTTACTGGCGCGCGACATCGACCTGCTGTCCGGATATCGCGCAAATCTCGTTCGCTTTGCGTGGCACTTCACGAGCGCATTGATGCTGGTCACGGCATTCGTTGTCGCGTGGCCGGAAACGCCCGTTGCGCTGATT
>JANMKS010000126.1:0-1995 GCA_031372155.1 Sphingomonas sp. | reverse complement strand
AGCGGGATGCACGATCCATCTGCCCTATGACGTCGTTGTGGCAAAGGAGTTTCGCGCCAATCCTCCGGTCCGCACCATCAACGTGCACGAGGTTGAGGCGGATGAAATGATCCTCGACGTCGGCCCTGCTGCGACCGAAGCACTCGCCGATGTGCTCAAGAATTGTCGGACCCTTGTGTGGAATGGACCGATGGGTGCCTTCGAGACGCCGCCGTTCGATGCGGCAACGGCGGCATTGGCGCGGACCGCGGCTGCGCTGACACGCGACGGCTCGCTGGTGTCGGTTGCCGGGGGCGGAGACACTGTGGCGGCGCTCAACCAGGCGGGCTGTGCAGACGACTTCACGTTCGTTTCGACGGCGGGTGGGGCGTTCCTCGAGTGGATGGAGGGGCGCGAATTGCCGGGGGTGGCGGCGTTGACGGCGGCAGCCTAGCACGGTAAATTTAACGCGTTTAACGGAGGCGGACGTGCTCGGCATCAAACTCGGCGCTGAGATCGAACAGCGGTTCGAACGGTTCGTGCGGCGGCGGGGGCAGCGCAAGAGCGATGTGGGTCGCGCGGCCATCGTGGAGTATATGGACCGCCACGACCTCGATGACGCAGCATTTCGTCGTGATCTTGCGGCAGTAGCGGCGTTTGAGCGCACCGATCCGGTCGCGCGCGCCGAATTGGAAGAAATGGAAGAATTGGCGTGGCGCATGGCACGGCCGAATGATTGAACGCGGCGCGATATTTTGGGGTAGCGAAAAGGGACTGTTGACGAAGAAGCCAAGGCCGCTGCTCGTGGTACAGGCCTCAGCAGCGTCGGCACATTCGTCGGTGACGGTGGCATTCATCTCTTCAGCGCTTGCACCTTCGATCTGGTTTCGCCTGCGGATCGCGCCCAATGAGGGCAATGGACTCGATCAGCCTTGCGACGTGCAGGCCGATCGGCTGTTCAGTTTTCGGCGATCTTCGCTAGAGCGACGTTTGGGCCAGCTCAGCGCGGAAGACTTGGCCCGCGTCGATTCCGCTCTTCGCCGCTGGCTCGACCTTTAACCTTCAATCCGCGTTGCGGCGCAGCAGGGGGTTCGCTAAGCGGCTGAGCACACCACAGCCTTGCAGGACGACATGATGACGCCGACAGTCAAAGCCATTCTCGACAATTACGAATCGGATAATCCGGGCGTAAAGGGCAATCTGGCTCGCATCCTGATGCAGGGGCGTCTGGGCGGAACGGGTAAGCTTATCATCCTGCCGGTCGATCAGGGGTTCGAGCATGGCCCGGCGCGGTCCTTCGCGATCAACCCCGCGGCCTATGACCCACATTACCATTACCAGATGGCAATCGATGCGGGTCTGTCGGCCTATGCCGCGCCGCTGGGGCCGATCGAAGCGGGTGCAGCGACGTTTGCAGGGCAAATCCCGACAATCCTGAAGGTCAATTCGTCGAACAGCTGGGCGACGAACGTCAACCAGGCAGTGACGGGGACGGTAGACGATGCGTTGCGACTGGGGTGCGCCGCTATCGGTTTCACGATCTATCCTGCCGCCGACGATGTGTTCGACATGATGGAGGAAATCCAGGAATTGTCGGCGCAGGCGAAGTCGGTGGGCATTGCGACAGTTATCTGGAGCTATCCGCGCGGCGGAAGCTTGTCCAAAAAGGGTGAGCTGGCGCTCGATGTCGGCGCCTATGCCGCGCACATGGCGGCCCTGCTGGGCGCGCATATCATCAAGGTAAAGCTGCCGAGCGATCACATCGAGCAGGAGGACGCCAAGAAGGCCTATGAAGGCTTCGATGCCTCGACGCAGGCCAAGCGCGTGGCGCACGTCGTCCAGTCGAGCTTTGCCGGGCGACGGATCGTCGTGTTTTCGGGCGGCGCTGCAAAGGGTGCCGATGCCGTCTATCAAGACGCGCGCGACATTCGTGACGGCGGCGGCAATGGCTCGATCATCGGGCGCAACACATTTCAGCGCCCTCGCGACGAGGCGCTGGCGATGCTCGACAAGCTC
>JANMKS010000110.1:0-4725 GCA_031372155.1 Sphingomonas sp. | reverse complement strand
GTCGGCCAAGTCATAAGGATTTTCGCAATGACTGCGCTTGCATTGCGGCAAATAACGGATAACATCCGCCCGGGAAAACATTCCGGAGGGGGGACTTATGACCATTTCGCACACAAGAACGCTGCGGGGCGCGATGCTCGCTGCCGTGTCAGTATCCGCGCTTTCGCTTGCGAGTCCGGCCTTGGCGCAGACTGCTCCAGCGCCCGCTACTGCCGATGATCCGGACAGGGTCACGGACATTATCGTTACCGCTCAACGGCGTGAAGAATCGCTCCAGAAGGTGCCGCTGTCGATCGTCGCGATCAGCGGTGCGGAACTGCGCAATGCCGACATCCGCGACATCACCCGCCTCGAACAGACCGTCCCCGGCCTGCGCATCGCGCGCTCGGGCGCTGCAACGCGTCCTGCGATCCGTGGTGTCTATACCGAAGCCATTCAGGCCAACTCGGATCCGCGCATCGGCTTCTACATTGACGAAATCTATCAGTCGCGTCTTCAACAGACCAGCGGCGCGTTTATCGATCTGGAGCGGGTCGAGGTGCAAAAGGGACCGCAGGGTACGCTGTTCGGTCGTAACAGCCTGGGCGGCAACATCGCGCTGACCAGCGCCAAACCGACCGACCAGTTCGACGGCGGCATCGCGATGATCTATGGCAATTACAACCGCGTGAAGGCCGAAGGGTTCATCAATCTGCCGATCACCGACGGCCTTGCGCTGCGCGTCGCGGGTGCGTTCGATCGTCATGATCCCTACTACAAAAGCATCGTGAACAGCCGCGCCAGCATCGGTGACCAGAACTACCAGTTCATCCGCGCCAGCTTGCGCTTCGCTCCGACCGGCAGCCGTCTCGAAGTGATCCTGCGCGGCTCGTACTTCAATGAAGACGATCGCGGCCTTAGTTCGTTCAACGCCAAAAACATCGGCGCGATCATCGATTCGTCGTTGATCCGTGCGCCCGGCGGCACCGTTACCTTCAATGGCGCGACCTACCCGTTTCCGAATGGCTATAACGGCGGCAATTACGCTACCGGAGTGCTGGTGCCGTTCAGTCCGGTTTTCCGTGACGGCATCGCCGATATCGGCGGGGCAGACATCGGCATTCCGATCCCGGGGCCCTACACCATCCTCAATGATTTCGCTGCAGTAAACCGCGTCAAGGCGAAGAACGCATCGGCCACGATCAGCTTCGACCTTAGCGACGACATCCGCCTGCGCTCGATCACCGGCTACAGTGATTTCCTGACCTACAACCGTAGCGACGGCGATGGGAGCCCGATCCCGTTCTCCGAATTCTACTTCATCACCAAGGCGGTGACCTTTTCGCAAGAACTGCAGCTGCAATCCGCTAACCGCTCAAGCCCGCTGCAATATACACTTGGCGCGTTCTACATGCTCGACAAGGTCAACGAGGCCGGTGCGACCGTCGTTTCGGGCAGCAACTACACCACGCTGACGGCAGCGGCGAACGGGCAGCCGGTACTCTATGGGTCGGGCAGCAACTGCGGCTTTACCTATTCGCCGCTGGCCGCGCCGTTCTCGTGCAATCTCAACAACACGACAGCAGCCGACGGCGTTGGTCCGGCAGCGGCGCGGACGAAGTCATATGCGGCCTATGGTCAGGCCTCGTATACTTTCGACGACAAGCTGACGTTGACCGCCGGCATCCGCTACACCGTGGATGAAAAGGGATACAAAAACACTGCGCAAATCGGCACCACGTTCGTCGGCGGCTATGTCGCGGCGCAAAATGCCGCTGCGGTGTTGGCCGGTCAACCGCTCCCGTTTCCCGCCGCCGCTTATCGCGCGGTCATTCCATTCAACGAGAACCGCTCCACCGACTTCAACCCCGTTTGTGGCGGCTTTACGCCCGGAACATTCGGCGCAGCAGGTACCAACACGATCGTGGGCACGGTGCCGAATTACCTGGTCACGCGTTGCGGGCAGCGGACGTTCAAATACGTCACCTATCGCCTTGCGGCCGACTATCGGCTGACGCCAGACAATCTGATTTACGCCAGCTATTCGACCGGGGTGCACTCGGGCGGGTTCGGTTCCCCGTTCGTCACGACGGCCGTGCCGCAGGGTGAATTCGCCGCGTTCGGCGCCGAGCGCGCTCAGTCGTTCGAGATCGGCACCAAGAACACGTTCTTGGATCACAAGCTGCAGATCAACGCTGCGGCATTCTATACGCGGTACAAGAATAATCAGGTCCAGGGCTCGCAGTTCGTGTCGACCGGCCCGAACACCGGTATCACCATCGCGACGATCACCAACTCTGGCGATACAATCGCGCCAGGTGCCGAGCTATCGTTCATCGCCAAGCCGGTACCGCGGCTGACGCTACGCGGGTCGATAAACTATCTCCACGCGCGCAACACCGTGGCGCCGCTCGGGATCTTCACCAGTGGCTTGTGCACGATCTCGACCGGTTCGGGGCCGTGCGTGACTAACCCGGTTGAAAGCCGGGCAGGTTTGGGCAGCGGCTTCTTCCCGAACCCGTTCACCAATCCCGAACTGTTCGTGCCGATCAAGAACTCGGCGGGCGTCATCACCGGCTACGACTCGCTGTTCTTCGGTCAGAAGACCCGCGTGCAGAACACGCCTGATTGGACGGGGTCGTTTGGGGCCTCTTACGAAATCGAGCTGAGCGGAGGCGCAACGCTGACACCGGAGTTCGACGTTCTTTACAGCGGCGATTATCTGTTGAGTGCTTCGGCCCCTAACGTCGTGCAATCGGCCTATGCAAAGGTTGACGCCCGCCTTACCTATCGTACCGAGAGCGGGCTCTCGATCCAGGCGTTTGTGCAGAACCTCACCGACAAAGCAACGCTCGGCCGGATCACCACCGGAACATTGTCAGCCCAAGGAACTTACTCCGATCCACGGACCTATGGCGTGAGGGTCGGCTATAAATTCTGACCGGAACTGTTTTGGCCCGGGATTGCGACTTAGCAGTCCCGGGCCCGTTTCTTATGTGAAGTGCGAGTGCAATGATCCACGACGGCCTTCCGTTCGCGCTACCCGAGCGCCCGCAAGTCACCCGCATCCGTCAACGCGACACCGCTGAACTGAGGATGTCTTCGGGCGTGCGGACGCAGCCGATGGCGGGTTTCGAAGACGATTTTACCGACATTGTCGATTACATCGTTCGCATTACCGAGCAGATTTGGACCGACCGCGCGGTCGGCCGTATCTATGATACGTACGATGCCAGCTGCACGATTTACACTACCAGCGGGATCGTCCGTTCGGTCGAGGAAGTCATCGCCTCGACGACGATGGGCATTCATGGCGGTCCCGATGGGGAAACACATCATCTCAATGTCGCCTGGAGCGGTGACGAGACCGAGGGCTTCTACACCTCGCATCTGGGCTTCGCTCGCTCGACCAACGCCGGCGTTTCGCCGTACGGGCCGGCAACCGGACGACGGCTTGGCCGCTTTTTTGTGGCAGACTGCGTCAGTCGCGATAACCGGATCCACACCGAGTGGCTGGTACGCGACAACGGCGCTGCAGTCCGCCAGATGGGGTTCGACCTGCACGAGACCGCGCAGAGCCTTGCCGAGGTGCCGCTGCTCGAAACGCCAGCCGTTTCGGTCCCGACACGGCTGCATGGGCAGTCGCCACGCAAGTCTTATGACGGGGCAACCGATACCGTCGAAGGCTGGGTTGCTGATCATTTCAGCCGCATCTGGAACATGCGGCGCTTTGACCATATTGCTCACGCTTATGCTTCCGACGTGATCGCGCACTGGGCTGGCGGGCGCGTGGCATGCGGACAGCGCAACCTTGCCTCGCTGATTATCGGTCTGCTCGCCAGCATTCCCGACGCAATACTGCGGGTTGAGCATGTCTGCTGGTCGGACGAAACCGACGGAGTTATCGTCGCCGTCCGCTGGACGCTCGAAGGAACAACGCGTCCCGGCGGTCTGCTGGGCGATGCTCCCGCAGGAAGGCCGGTTTCGGTCATGGGAATGACCCATATGCGGTTTGCTGGCCCCGTTGTGGTCGAAGAATGGACCATGTTCGACGAGGTGGCGGTCCTCGCGCAGGCCTATCGAAACTAATCAGCGCCGGGTGCAGTGCCTGCGGCTTGTGCCTGTTTCTTGAGGTCAATTGCGGCGCGTGTTGCATCGTGAGTCGCGCGGGTGACGCGCAAGAAAATGTAGCTCCCCGCCGCGAAAAGCCCTGGGATCGTTGACAGCACCGTCGCCAGCGCAAGGTTTGAGAGCACACCAGGATCGACCGCGCCGGGTATCGCCTTTGCCGGGAATGCAATCAGCGCCAGCACCCAGCCTGCAAGAGCGGTACCAAGCGCCTGGTCGATCCGCGCGAAGAAAGTGCGCGTAGAATAAAGAATGCCTTCCTGGCGGATGCCGTACCGCAACTCGTTTTCGTCGGCGATGTCGGCCAACGCAGAGTAGACCGTGGTGGTCATCAGGCTGTAAGCGATGTGTCCCAGCGCGCCAAACGCCATGACGATCCACATGATGCCCGCAGTCTCGTGGCTGATGACCCCAAGCACGCCAAGGAGCGGAGCAAGGGCCGGAGCGACAGCGTAAAGCATCACCGCAAACACTCCGGTCCAACGCTTCTCGAACCGCGCGTGCACGCGCTTCACCACCGTCGCGGCAAAGGCATAACCGCAGAAGCTGCCGATAACGAACAGCCCGATCTGATCGTTGGTCAGCTGCCAGAAATAGCTGAGCGTATAAAGCGAAAGC
>JANMKS010000467.1:0-2224 GCA_031372155.1 Sphingomonas sp. | reverse complement strand
CGCTCCTTCATCTTCGACTTGCGCCGTTGCCACGCTTCGCCGCCCAATTTGTCGAGCGTTACATTCTCGCTGTCGGAGCCGTAGCGCGACAGGACGTCGAGGTTCTCGACGGGCACATAGAGCTTGTCGCCGCCGGCATATTCGATCGCGACGCAATCGTGCGGAGCCTTTTGCACCGGGATCTGCGTCAGGCCCTCATACCGCCCGATGCCGTTGTCGCGGTGGACGACGAGGTCGCCGGGGCTGAGCGTCGCCAGTTCGTTCAGGAATGCGTCGGCGCTCTTCTTGCGCTTGGCCCGGCGGACAAGGCGGTCGCCGAGCAGATCCTGTTCGGTGACCACGGCAATGGCGGGCGATTTGAACCCATGCTCAAGTGCAACGACGACCAGCGTGACGACGCCCTTGGCGGCGAGGCCTTGTGCTTCCTGCCAGGTCGGGGCCATTTCGACCCGTTCGATCCCGTGTTCGGTCAGCAACCCTGCAATGCGCTGGCGCGACCCGGTCGAATAGCTGGCGAGGACGAGGCCGGTCTTGCCGAGCTTCTTCGCGTGATCGGACAGCGCATCGTACACGTTTTCGGCACGACTGCGCTCGGGGCCGAAGTCGCGCGGGCCTTCGATGCCGAAATTCATGACCTTCGCCGATTCAGGTTCCTGAAAGGGCGTCGTCAGGTGGATGGGGCGATCGGTGATCAGCGCGTCCCATTCGCCCTGCGTAAGGTAGAGTGCATCGGGTTTCAGCGGTCGATAGCTTCCGGGCTCGGCCGATGCGGCGCGGACGCGATTGGCGTGATAGTCGGCAATCGCTTCGAACCGACCCTCGACCGCACCCGTGCTGCCCGCATCGCGGACGATGACATCGCTGTCGGACAGATGGTCGAACAGTGTCGCCAACCGTTCCTCGATCAGCGGCAGCCAGTGGTCCATCCCCGACAGCCGACGTCCTTCGCTCAGTGCCTGATACAGCGGGTCTCCGGTCGCAGTTGCGCCGAAGGTCTCGCGATATCGACCGCGAAAGCGCTTGATCGAGTCTTCGTCGAGCAGGGATTCAGACGCAGGCAAAAGCGTGAAGCTGTCGACTCGGTCGATCGTGCGCTGATCGGCGGGGTCGAATGCGCGAATGCTTTCGATTTCATCGCCGAAAAAATCGAGCCGCAGCGCGTGCGGCTGTCCTGCCGGATACAGGTCGACCAGGCTTCCGCGAACCGCGAAGTCGCCGGCATCGGCAACCGTCTCGGTCCGGACATAGCCGTTCGCCTGCAGCAGCGCCGCCAGCGCCTCTCGGTCGATCGCCTTGCCGGGCGCGAGCGTCGCGGTCAGGGCGCGGAGGCGGAACGGCGTCAGCGTACGCTGGGTCGCGGCGTTGACTGTCGTGATCAGAAGCTGTGGCTTGCCGTGCTTTTCCTGAAGCGCCGCAAGCGTTGCCATCCGCTCGGACGTGACGCGAAGACTGGGGGAGGCACGATCGTAAGGCAGGCAGTCCCAGGCCGGAAATGTCAGTATCTCGATCTCGGGCGCGAACCACTGTGCGGCGTCGGCGACCGCGCGCATTGCCGCTTCGTCAGCGGCGATCAGGACCGCGCGATTGTCGGCAGCACGCGCCAGGTCCGCCATCAGCGACGGCACGAACCCGTCGGGTACGCCCGCGAGCGTCAGCGGCATACGCGCGGATTTGATCTTTGAAATGTCGGTCATCGCGGGATCGGAATATAGTCGAGGCGTTGCATCGCTTCGATCATGGGCCCGGCGATCTGCGCGGGCGGCGGCGTTGTCCCGATGGCCCAGGCCATGATGTCCACGTCCTGTTCGTCCATCAGTGCCTCGAACCATGCGAGTTCATCTTCGTTCCAGTCAGCGGAAAATCGATCGAAGAAACCGCCGACCATCAGATCGGCCTCCTTGGTGCCGCGATGCCAGCTGCGAAAGCGCAAGCGTTTCAGACGGATTTCGCGGTCCAAAAGGTACTCCAAAGGTAAGAGCTGGCTTTGACAGGCTTAGCCAAGCCGGGCCGAGATGCGGCCGCAGCCGCCCTTAACCCGACTTCCCTGAGCTTGTCGAAGGGCTTCCTTCTTCTTTTCTTCATGTCAAAGGTGCGTGCAGCCATGCGTCCCGATCTCCTCAATCCGCTATTCGCCGAAATCGAGGCGCTGAAGGGAGTGGGGGCTGCGCTTGCCAAGCCTTTGGGTCGGCTTGGCCTGGTGCGTGTGGTCGATGTCCTGTTTCAC
>JANMKS010000231.1:0-1931 GCA_031372155.1 Sphingomonas sp. | reverse complement strand
ATCGAGACGATGCGGCGCGAAGGATTCGAGCTCGGTATCAGCCGCCCGCGCGTGCTGTTTTCCGAGGACGCGAACGGCGGCAAGACTGAGCCTTACGAAACCGTCATCATCGACGTCGACGAGGAGTATTCGGGCACCGTCGTCGAGAAGATGAACATCCGCAAGGCCGAGATGACCGACATGCGTCCCTCTGGCGGCGGCAAGACGCGCATCACTTTCAGCGCACCGTCGCGCGGCATGATCGGCTATCACGGCGAATTCCTGTCCGACACGCGCGGCACCGGCATCATGAACCGGCTGTTCGAGAAGTACGGGCCGCACAAGGGCAAGATCGAAGGGCGCAAGAACGGCGTCCTGATCTCCAACGGCGCAGGCGAATCGAACGCCTATGCGCTGGGCTTCCTCGAAGAGCGCGGCATATTGATGGTCGCACCGCAGGAAGCACTTTATGAAGGCATGATCATCGGCGAAAACGCGAAGACCGACGACCTCGAAGTCAATCCGATGAAAGCCAAGCAGCTCACCAACTTCCGGGCGAGTGGCGGCAAGGACGACGCGATCCGGCTCACTCCACCCAAGCGCCTGACGCTGGAACAGGCGATTGCCTATATCGACGACGACGAGCTGGTCGAGGTCACGCCGAAGTCGATCCGGTTGCGGAAACGATATCTCGATCCGAATGAGCGCAAGCGGGCGAGCAGAGCGAAGGTCGCGGCCTGACCTCGCTCAGACTTTCTCCTATCTGAACGCGTCATTCTTCGAGCGTTCAGGCGACATGCCTTACTGCGAAACTGGTTCGAGCATTGCTTCGTTGATCTTTGGTCATCAATTCTTGCTCGTACGGGTGAGTAGAGGGAGACAGGAGATGAACTTTTGGAAGAAGGCGACGCTCGGCGCGACGCTCGCGGCCAGTGCTCTGGTCACGGCCGCCCCGGCAGAGGCGCAGCGCTATCGCGGATATCGCGATCATCGTAACAATGATGCAGCCGTCGCGATCGGCGCGGGTGTCGTCGGGCTTGCGATCGGTGCGGCCATCGCGTCGGACCGGCGTGACCGGTATTATGATGACGGCTATTATTATGACCGTCCACGGGTCGTTTATCGCGAGCGCTACTACCGGCCGTATCGCGGATATTACGAAGCGCCGCGCTATCGCTACCGGGACCGCCGTTGGCGTGAACGCCGGGGCTATGGCTACGGCTATCGTTACGGGTATTGATTTAACCCAGGTTGCCCGCGGCACCCCCTTTGATTAGGGTGCCGCCGTGGCGACAAAGCTAAAATCCGTGGCGGGGTCGGTCGACGATTTCGGCCTCCCTGCCTGGACGTATACCGACGCCGATTATTTCTCCGTCGAAATGGAACGCGTCCTGCGTCCGGCGTGGCAGATCGTCTGTCACCTTTCGGATGTTCCCGCCGCAGGTGACTGGCGAACGCTTGATCTTCTGGGCGAAAGCATCGTGGTCGTCCGCGGCGAGGATGCGCAGGTACGTGCCTTCGCCAACGTCTGCCGCCACCGCGCGATGCGACTGGTAGAGGGCGAAGCAGGGTGCGCCAGGAAGCTGATCTGCCCCTATCATGCGTGGACCTACGCACTTGACGGGCGGCTGTCGGGCGTACCGATGCGCGGGGATTATCCGGCGCTCGACATGGCGAACACGGGGTTGTTCGCGGTCGATCTCGAGATCTGGCAGGGGTTCGTGTTCGTGCGTCTGGCCGACGAGGGCGGCCCTTCGGTTGCGGATATGATGGCCCCCGCAGAGGCCGAGATCGCGCCGTACCGCTTCGCGGAGATGCGGCCGATCGGCACACCCTGGTCGCGGCCGCGCGCCGTCAACTGGAAGAATGTCGGCGACAATTATTCGGACAACCTCCACATCCCGGTCGCGCACGACGGGCTGACGCGGCTGTTTGCGAAGAGCTACGCGATC
>JANMKS010000442.1:0-5692 GCA_031372155.1 Sphingomonas sp. | reverse complement strand
CCCCTTGGAAGGGAAGCGTGAGGAAAACATCGCCCAGCGGCTCGACGCGATGGATGCCGACGGCGAAGAGGTTCGTACGCGGCGCTGACCGTTTGAGAAACATATGTGACAGGTGGGGCGACAAACACTGACGCTCAACCTATATGGGCGGCGTTCGCAGCTTCAGGTCGCTCCTCCACGATGCTCACGACTCATCCGTTCGACGACGATAAGCTCCGCGAGGAATGCGGGGTCTTTGGTATCTGGGGAAGTGATTCGGCGTCCGCGCTGGTCGCCCTAGGCTTGCACGCATTGCAGCACCGGGGACAGGAAGCCGCGGGTATCACTTCGTGGGACGGGCATCATTTCCATACGCACCGTGCGATGGGTCATGTCGCCGGAAACTTCGACCGCGACGACATCATCAGGGGACTGCCGGGGACTATGGCGTGCGGGCACGTCCGCTACTCCACGACCGGCGAAACCGCGATCCGCAACGTCCAGCCGCTTTACGCCGACTTGGCGAGCGGTGGCTTTGCGGTGGCCCATAACGGCAACATCTCCAACGCCATGGCGCTGAAGCGCGAACTCGTGCGCCGCGGTTCCATCTTTCAGTCGACAAGCGACACCGAAGTCATCATCCACCTTGTCGCCACGAGCACGTATCGTACGCTGCTCGACAAGTTCATCGATGCGCTGAAGCAGGTCGAGGGCGCCTATTCACTGATCTGCATGACGCCGGAGGGCATGATCGCGTGTCGCGATCCGCTCGGCATTCGCCCACTCGTGATGGGAAAGCTGGGCGACGCAACCATATTTGCCTCCGAAACGGTGGCGCTCGACGTCGTCGGCGCGACTTATGAAAGGTCGGTCGAGCCGGGCGAAATCGTCATCGTGACCGATAGCGGCATCCGGTCGCTCCGCCCGTTCGGCAACGCGCATCCGCGCCCCTGCATTTTTGAGCACGTTTATTTCAGCCGTCCCGATTCGATCGTCGACGGCTCGAGCGTCTATTCGGTTCGCAAGGCGATCGGCGCACAGCTTGCAATCGAGAGTCCGGTCGACGCCGACCTGATTATCCCGGTACCCGATTCGGGTACGCCCGCCGCCATCGGCTATGCGCAGCAATCGGGCATTCCCTTCGAACTCGGCATCATCCGTTCGCATTACGTCGGCCGAACCTTCATCCAGCCCGGCGATCAAGTCCGGCATCTGGGCGTGAAACTGAAGCACAACGCCAACCGCGCGCTCATCAAGGGGCAACGCGTCGTCCTGATCGATGACAGCATCGTGCGCGGGACGACCAGCCTGAAGATCGTCCAGATGATGCGCGACGCCGGTGCGGCCGAGGTTCACATGCGGATCGCCAGCCCCCCGACGCGGCACAGCTGCTATTACGGTGTCGACACGCCCGAACGCACCAAGCTGCTCGCGCACAGACTCGACATCGGCGGCATGCAGGATTTCATGCACGCCGACAGCCTTGCCTTTGTCAGCATCGATGGACTCTACAAGGCACTGGGCGAAGCGCGCCGTGCCGACATTCGCCCGCAATATTGCGACGCCTGCTTTACGGGCGATTATCCCACGCGGCTGACCGACCAGGATGAAAACGCTGTCGAGGACCAGTTCGAAATGCTGGCGGAGCGCGTGGTTTGAGCCGACCGCTTGAGGGCAGGCTTGCCCTGGTTACCGGCGCATCGCGCGGTATCGGCGCCGCCACTGCCGAGGCTCTGGCCAGCGCGGGGGCCCATGTCATCCTCACCGCCCGGACCGTCGCCGGGCTCGAGGCAGTCGAGGAACGCATCCACGACGCGGGCGGCAACGCCACGATTGCGCCGCTCGACCTGAGCGACAACGACAGCATCGACCGCCTGGCGACTGCAATCGGAGAACGCTGGAAGTCGCTCGACGTCCTCGTCCTGAACGCGGCAATGCTTGGCAGTCTGTCGCCGGTTCCGCACATCGACGCCAAGGAATTCGCCAAGGTCATCACTCTGAACCTGACCGCTCAGGCCGCCGTCATCGGCGCGTTCGATGCATTGCTTCGCTCGGCCGGCGAAGCGCGCGTCATCGGCGTGACGTCGAGCGTCGGCGCACAGCCGCGTGCCTATTGGGGAGCCTATGGTGCCTCAAAGGCAGGGTTCGACGCTCTGCTCGGAGCTTACGCCGAGGAGACGCGCAACATCGGCCGTGTCCGCGTCGCCATCGTCGATCCGGGAGCAACGCGGACGGCGATGCGCGCGCGTGCCTTTCCGGGCGAAGACCCGGCCGACGTCAAGGCACCCGATGTTGTCGGTTCGCGGATCGCCGAACTCGCCACCTCGGGCTTCGAGACGGGTCATCGCGAGCGCATTAACCACGCTTCCTGAACAGGCGTTAACCCACTCGGATTATCCAAAGCATCGACACCGCCTGCCGTTGGGACGCAATGGACAGGAGTGGCACTATGACGATGACCTTTTCCGAAGACCGGTACGCGATCGCGGCGCAGGAAGATCGCTGCGCGCCGCGGACCCAACTCAACATCCCCGCTTCGCTTCGCCCGTCGGGTGACAAAGGCTTTACGACCGTCGTGCGCGATCTCTCGCTCGGCGGCTTTTCGGTCGAGGCCGTCACCGGCATGCGGACGGGTGCGCTGTGCTGGCTGACGCTGCCCGGGCTTTCGGGCCTTCAGGCGCGTGTCGTCTGGAACAACGGCGCATACGTCGGGTGCGAGTTCGCCTTCCTCCTCAACCCCGCCGTTCACGACAAGATTATCGACCATTACGGCTGATCGACGGCGGCCTGGACCGACTTGTAGAAGAGTTCGCGGTCGGCACCGACGGTCGCGTCATCCTTGGCAACCGGCCAGTTGCCGTTGCTTGCGATGACCAGCCGTCGGTGCGGATCGATGAAGATACCCTGGCCGAATATGCCCTGCGCGGCGAAACTGCCGTCGTCGTTGGTCCACCACTGATACCCGTATCCGCGACCCGGCTGGCCAATGTCCTGTTGCTTGGATGTGGCTGCGACGAACCACCCGTCAGGGACAACGCCGCCGCCCCCGTCGAGGACGAAGCAGCCGAACCGCGCGTAATCGCGCAACGATGCAGAGATACAGCAACCGCTGACCTCATGTCCGGTTGATCCGGTCATCCAGACCGCGTCGTGCTCCATGCCGACCGGCTGCCAGATCTTTTGCGAAAGATAGTCGGACAGAGTGCGGCCCGTGGCTCGGGAAACGACAACCCCGATCAGGTTCGTTTCGCCGGTGTTGTAAAGCCAGCGCATGCCCGGCTCCGCTGCCCGTTCAAGCGTCCGCATGTAGCTGACGGTGATGTCGGCCTCGTCATCTGGCACGTGCAGTGCGAATTGCGCGACATTCGATCGAGAGTCCGCGTAATCCTCGGTCCAGTCGGCACCCGACGTCATCGTCAGCAACTGGCGCACGGTGACGCCTTCATACGCAGGTCCGGTCAAATCGGGGACATAGCGTGTCACGGGATCGTCGAGGCTTGCGATATAGCCGTCCGCAACTGCTGCGCCGACGAGTGTCGAAGTGAACGACTTCGCCACCGAAAAACTCGTCCAGCGACCGGACCGGTCATAGCCGAGCGCATAGTCCTCGAACCGGATCGCGCCATCCTGCACCACGATCAGCCCGGCGTTGCGCTGTCGGGACATGTAGCCGTCGAAATCAATTCCCCCAATCGCCGCGCCTTCGCCGAACGACCGGACAGTACCGCCCGCGCGAATGACGTTGACCGGTGCCAGCGTCTCCATCCTGCGAAAGGAGTCGTCGCGTTGCTCCTGGCTCCAGAAAAGCATGATCTATCCTTTCACGAGAGTGACTTGCGCCACGTCGATCCCGCCGCCGCGAAAACCGCCTTCGCAGTACATCAGGTAATATCGCCACAAGTCCACGAATTGTGCATCGAACCCTGATGGGAGCACCGCAGCATCGAAGCCCAGACGCCACTGTCGCAGCGTCTCGGCATAATCCGGGCCGAACCGGACCTCGTTCTCCCAGCGCAGGCCCGCGCCCTGCGCCAATTTTCGGAAGCGGCTGGCCGACAACAACATGCCGCCCGGAAAGACATAGGCCTGAATGAAATCGGCGCTGAGCCGATAATCCTCGAACACGTCGTCCGCGATCAGGATGAATTGAATCGCCGCGCGTCCGCCGGGCTTCAGGCACCGCGCGACCGTCCGCAAATAATCGGACCAGTATCTTTCGCCCACAGCCTCGACCATTTCGACGCTGGCGACGGCATCGAACTGACCTTCCATGTCACGGTAGTCGCATTGGCGAAAGTCAACTCCCGGGTGATGTTCGCGCGCGTAGCTCAACTGGCTGGGCGAGAGGCTGATCGCCGTGACCGTGGCACCGCGGCCGGCAGCCGCGGCGGCGAGACTGCCCCAGCCGCATCCGATCTCGAGCAGCGTCGATCCGGGTGACAAGTCGAGGCGGGCAAGGATTGCGTCCTGCTTGCGGCACTGCGCCTGCTCGATCGTGTCTCCCGCGTGCCAGAGCGCGCTCGAATAGCTCATCGTCGTATCGAGCCACGAGGCATAGAACGCATTGCCCAGGTCATAGTGCGCGACGATGTTTCGCCTCGCCCCGGCACGATCATTGCGGCGAAGGGCGTGCCGCGTGCGTTTGATGAGCCGCGAAACGCCCTTGGCGCGCGCCGCCTGCTTCAGGGTCGTGCGGTTTCGCATGAAAAGGTCGAACAGCGGGACAGGGTCGGGACTTGTCCAGTCGCCCGCAGCCCAGCCCTCGTACCAGCCGACCGAGCCCGATCGGCTAAGGCGGACAAGCGCGCGCCAGCGACGCATGACGACTGTGCAGGCAGGGCCAGGCGCACGTCCGCCCAGCACGCGAAAACTTCCGTCGGGCAGGAACGCATCGATCTGCCCGGTGACAAGGGCTTCGTCGATGCGGTCGAGCGCGCGATGAAAGGGTTTGGCGACGGTTCGCCGCAACCACGATACGCGGGGAAGCGGTGCGTTCACGTCAACCCTTCATCATGCCGTAAGCCGCCAGCGCCCGTTCGCGCGCTTCCCGGTGACCTATGATCGGCGCGCAATAGCCTCGTGGCATATGTCCAGTCGCTGCGGGGTCGTGGATTGTGTCGTCGGACAGTCCCGCAAGCTCCGGCACCCACTTGCGGATATAGACGCCGGAATCGAACTTTGCCGATTGCGACAGCGGCGCCATGATGCGCACGAACATGTTCGAATCCACGCCGGTTCCTGCAATCCACTGCCAGTTGACGCTGTTCGATCCGTAATCGGCATCGACAAGCGTATCCCAGAACCACCGTTCGCCGCGCCGCCAGTCGATCAGCAGGTGTTTGACGAGGAACGACGCCGCAATCATCCGGACGCGGTTATGCATCCATCCGGTCGTCCACAATTCGCGCATTCCCGCATCGACGATCGGATAGCCGGTGCGGCCCCTGGTCCATGCCGTATAATCCTTATCGGCCTCCGGACCCTGTCTGAAGGGCAAGCGGGAAAAGCTCTCGCGAGCGTGGCTCGTCCCGTATTCTTCGAACTGGTCGACGGTGTTGGCGGCATAGTCCCGCCAACCGAGTTCCCGAAGATAGGGTTCACCGCGTGGACCGACCCGCTTGCTGACGTGATGCCATACCGTCGCCGGAGAAATCTCGCCGAAATGAAGATGCGGCGAAAGGCGAGAGGTTCCCGCTTCTGAAGGCATGTTCCG
>JANMKS010000452.1:0-3541 GCA_031372155.1 Sphingomonas sp. | reverse complement strand
GTCAACCAATACTGGCTGCATTACCGCTTGCTCGACAATTGGGGCGTTGCGCGGCTGGCGGAATTCGAGCGGCACGAATCGATCGACGAGATGAAGCACGCCGACAAGCTTGCCGAGCGTATCCTGTTCCTCGACGGCTTGCCCAACTTCCAGATGCTGGGGCGTCTCCGTGTCGGCGAGTCGGTCGAAGAGGTGCTGAAAGCTGATTACGCTCTCGAAGAAGAGGCGCTTCCGCCGCTGCGCGAAGGCATAGCCTATTGCGAAAGTGTGCGCGATTTCGTGACACGCGACCTTTTTGCCGAAATCCTTGCCAGCGAGGAAGAGCATGTCGACACACTCGAAAAGCAATTCGATATGATCCGGCAGATGGGAATCGAGAATTACATTCAGCTTCAATCGAAGCCGTCCGAGGATTAAATTCGGCCGAAACCCTGGTTTGCCACTTCGACTTTTCGACCGAACCCGCGCCGTTCGACCAAGGGATTGGTCTCCTTGTCAAAGGCAGCCATCGTATCGCTGAATAACGGACGCAACTTTACCACATGCTCTATCGCGTCTTCGGGAGTGTGATGCCACTCGACGCATTGCCGCGCGTGGACTTCGATCAGCTCGGCAAGTTCGCCAAGTGCGTTGGCACCGAATTGCAGTGCTTCTCCCTTCAGCGTGTGCGCGGGTATCACGAGCGCGACCGAGTCGTGCCCACGCATCGCGGCCTCGATCGCATCGACCGACTTCGTCCCGTCCTCGCGAAAATAACCCAGAATGCGGATGAAATCGGCGCCCAGTTCGCTGCGCGCAGTTTGGAACGCCGTCCAGTCAATGATGTCGTCGCTCGTTTCGGCCATGCCGTGCTCCCGCAGGGCCGCACGCAGCCCAATGTCCCGCCTGCGGTTTTAAGCTCGACGAAGTTAAGGGGGGGTTACTTGCAGGGCGTCAGGCAGCCGGGGCGAAGGGGTTTTTCGGCGAACGGAATGTCAGCCTGACCGGCACAGCGCCGAAGCCCAGATCGCGGCGGATGCCGTTGACGAGATAGCGGCGATAACTTTCAGGCAATTGATCGACCCGCGTGCCGAAAATGACAAAGCTCGGGGGGCGGGATTTGATTTGCGTGACATAGCGCAACTTGATCCGCCTGCCGCCCGGCGCAGGGGGCGGATTCGCTTCGATCGCGCGCTCGAACCAGCGGTTGAGTTCGCCCGTAGGTACGCGCTTCGACCACGCATCGCGCGTCTCGAACGCAACCTTGAGCAGAGTGTCCAGCCCCTTGCCGGTCGCGGCCGAAACGGTCAGCAAAGGCACGCCCTTCACCTGCGCGAACCCTTCGTCCAATGCGCCGCGAACGCCATTGAACAGCGCGGATTGCCCCTCGGCGACATCCCATTTGTTGAGTGCGATGACCATCGCGCGACCCTCGGTGAAGATCTGATCCGCAATGCGCAGATCCTGCGCCTCAAGACCGCGCGTCGCGTCGAGCAACAACACGACGACCTCGGCGAAGTCGATCGCGTGCGCGGTGTCGGCAGCCGACAGTCTTTCCAGCTTGTCGTCAACCTTCGCCTTCCTCCGCAAACCAGCGGTGTCGATCAGGCGCACCTGTCGTCCGTCAAACTCCCAGTCGATGCTGATCGAATCGCGCGTGATGCCGGCTTCGGGCCCGGTGATCATGCGGTCTTCGCCCAGCAGTTTGTTGACCAAAGTCGATTTGCCCGCATTGGGCCGCCCGACGATCGCCAGCTTAAGCGGCCCGCTCTCAGCGAAATCTTCGTCATCATCGGTGGCTTCCGGAGATCCCTCGCGGTCGAGATGCGGCAATAGCGCTTCGAACAGGTCGGCCAATCCCTCTCCGTGCTCGGCGGACAGGGCCACCGGATCGCCAAAACCGAGCGAGAAAGCCTCGTAAAATCCGCCGTCGCCGCTCGTCCCCTCGGCCTTGTTGGCGACCAGCACGACGGGTGTCTTGCTGCCCCGAAGCCAGCGGGCGATTTCCTCGTCGAGCGGCACGATGCCAGCGCGCGAATCGATGATGAATAGCGCAACGTCCGCGCTGTCCACGGCAGCTTGAGTCTGAACGCGCATGCGGCCCGGCAAAGTTTGCGGGTCTTCGTCCTCAAAGCCGGCCGTATCGACGATACGGAAATCGAGCCCCAACAAGTGCGCCTCGCTTTCGCGCCGATCGCGCGTCACCCCCGGCCGGTCATCGACCAGCGCAAGTCGCCTGCCCACGAGCCGGTTGAACAATGTGGACTTGCCCACGTTCGGGCGTCCGATGATGGCAACGGTGGGAAGGGGCATTTATCGGAACGCTGTTATCTTCCCCGAATTGTCGAGAATGTACAACGTCGAGTTGGCGACGACCGGCGACAGAAACACCGGCGCTCCGATCCGCGTCGTGCCCTGCACTTTGCCGTCTTCGGGCGTCACCGCCACCATATCGCCTTGCGAAGAGGCGACGATCAGCCGTCCTCCCGCAAGGACGGGACCGGTCCACGAGACGGGACCGTTCTTCGACTTTTCCTTGCGGTAACGCTGGAGTTGACTGATCCACCGAATCTTGCCGGTCGCGCGGGCAATGCACAGCAACTTGGCCTCATCGGTGACGACAAAAACCCATTCGCCCGCGACCCAGGGCGTCGAAATGCCGGCGATGTTCAATTCCCAGATCCGCTGTCCGGTTACCAGTTCCAGGCTTACCATGCGTCCGCCCTGGCCGACCGCGAAGACACGGCCCTGATCGACCACGGGATCGGCGTCGATGTCCGACAAAGTCCCGACCGAGGTGTTGATGCTCGTGCGTGCCAGCGCATCCTGCCAGACTGTCCGACCATTTTCGTAGCGATAGGCATTGAGGTCGCCCGAGGAGAACCCGGCAACGACGGTACCTTGTGCGACCGCAGGCGCTCCCACGCCGAATACGCCCGCCAACTGCACCGCAGCCGCTTCGGTCCACTCGACGTTGCCGTCGGCCGCCTTTAGGGCAAACAGCTGATTGTCCTGGCTCATGACATAGACGTTGCCCAGCGCCACCGTCGGCGCACCACGCAAGGGACCACCCGGGCGCTTTTTCCAGACCACTGCACCATCGGCCACATTCAACGCACCGATGTCGCCCAGGCCGTTGGTGGCGTAGAGCATCGCCCCGTCCACGCTGATGCCCCCGCCAAACAGCGACGAGGCATTCTTGCCCCCGTCACCGAATTGCACCGACCAAAGCGCAGCCCCGGTGGCAGCGTCGAACGCATGCACGCGCGCCGCGGTATCCATCGCGTAAAGCTTGCCGTCGCTTATGACCGGCGACGCGGCAAGGCGCGTCTCCTTCGAAGCGCCGTCGATCTTGGCGGTCCACGCATTACCCAGTGTCGCTCCAAGCGCCAGGTGTCCCATGGACTTTGCGGCATTCCCCCCCGGCTGCGTCCAGCTCTCATTAGGAACTGCTGCGGGCAGGACGACGGCGACGTCGGCAATCGACGGTTCTACCTCGACACCCGATTCAGAAGTCAGGATCGGGATGCGCTCGCCAAGGAGCGCGGTCTTGGGCTTCCCG
>JANMKS010000415.1:0-1620 GCA_031372155.1 Sphingomonas sp. | reverse complement strand
CAGTCCGATCGCGACATCGCCTGCTCGACTTCCGTTAAGTGCTGAACAACCGACGAAATTCGGTCCGCTTCGCGCTTCCGGTTGAGTACCGGTATGGGTCAGCGAACAAAGTCGCTTCGCTCCAGCCTGGGCCACCCACTGACGGTAGCGGGTCGGCATTATTTTGGGCAAGCGCGGTCATCGCGGTAACGGAATGGGAAGTGCCGGGCCTTGAGGATCGAGGGGTTAGCAACCTCAACCTCAAGACCAGGAGCACCCCATGAGCGAGAAGCCCATCAGCCCACTGCGCCGCCGCATGATCGAGGACATGACCGTCCGCGGCTTCGGCGAGAAGACCCAGAACGACTACATCCGCCACGTTAAGAACTTCACAATCTTCCTCTGCCGCGCGCCGGATCAGGCGGCGCCTGAGGATTTGCGCAACTATCAGCTTCACCAGCGCGAGACGGGCGTGCAACCGCCGACCATGAACGCCACGACATCGGCGCTGCGCTTCTTCTTCACGACGACCTGCAACCAGCCAGAGATGGCCCGTCATTTGCGGATCGTGAAGCAACCGCAGAAGCTGCCGGTGGTGCTGACGCCGGACGAGGTGTTGCTGCTGCTCGAGTCGGCGCCTGGTGCGAAGTACAGGACCGCGCTCGCCGTTGCCTATGGTGCTGGCCTGCGCGTCTCCGAGGTCGCCAGCCTGAAGGTGTCCGACATCGACAGCAAGCGCATGCTGCTGCGCATCGAGCAGGGCAAAGGCAAGAAGGATCGCAACGGCCTACTGTCGCCGCGGCTCCTGGAAGTTCTGCGCGAGTGGTGGCTCATCGCGCAACCGACGACATGGCTGTTCCCGGGACGCGATCCGTTGATGCCGATCTCGACGAAGCAGATTTACCGCGCGGTGTGCGATACGGCCGCCGCGGTCGGCATCGAGAAGCGCGTCTCACCACACACGCTCCGGCACAGTTTTGCGACGCATCTGTGGGAGCAAGGGGTCGATATTCGTTTGATTCAGGTGGCTCTCGGACATTCGAAGCTCGACACGACGACCCGCTATGCGCACGTCGCGAGCAAGGTGCTGCGTGACATGGTAAGCCCGCTCGATCGGCTCTCACCTCTGGTACCGAGGACAAGCACGCCGCCGCCATTGCCCGCAGGTGTACGGCTGTAACCGGCGACCACCGTGTCTCGGCCATCGCTGGCGATCGCAGATATCTTCCGCGATCACGGTCCTGCTTGGCGTTATGCCATGCGGGGCCACCTCACGCACGCCCAACTCAAGGTGATGAATGCGATCGAGGGCTGCCGCACGGCGGCCCTCGGCGGATATGTTGCGCGCTGCGCAAACCCGGCCTGCGGACACACGACGATCGCCTATTGCAGTTGTCGCAACCGGCATTGTCCGGGGTGTCAGGGCAGCCAGGCCCGCGAGTGGCTTGAGGCGCGCAAGGCCGAGCTGCTGGAGGTGCCCTATTTTCATGTCGTGTTCACGCTGCCGCCACGCATCGGCGCCATCGCCTTCCAGAACAAGGCCGTGATCTACGACCTACTGTTCAAGGCGAGCGCCGAGACGCTGACCACGATTGCCGCGGACCCCAAGCGTCTCGGCGTGAAGATCGGCTTCACGTCGGT
>JANMKS010000399.1:0-2609 GCA_031372155.1 Sphingomonas sp. | reverse complement strand
TGCGGCGCATCGCCGACGACCTCTTCGATCTTGCGTCGAATCTCGGCGAGGCGACTCTCGTCGGTCCGGGTTTCGGTTTCGGTATCGGCCATCACAATCTCCTTTTCAGGTTGGCGATCAGTCGGGAATTTCAGCCAGCGTCGCGGGCTCGATGCGCGGCTGCGCATTCATCTCGTGTCGATAGCGCGTCGAGCGCTCATAGGCGGCAATACGGACGCGCATGATCGAGCCGAGCGGCTGATGCTCGCGGATGCCGTGCCACGGATTGTAGGACAGCACATCGTCACCATAAACGCGACGGGCGGGCGACCAGCTCTCTTGCGCAGGGATGCGCAACGTCGCGATCGGCTGGTGCGGCGACTCCTGTTCGCCCCAAAGGACTGCGGCGTCCTCGACCGGCATCTTGTCGAGATCGGTGCAGAGCTGGGCGCGCAGCTGATACTCGGCACCCTCGCGAGCGAAGTGCGTCGCGACGAGATCGCGCATCGTCGAATACTCCACGTCGCCGACGTCATTGCCGGTTAGAACGCGGACACTGTCGGACAACGGCGCGGCACTGATCTTGGCTATGTAATCGCCGAAGCGGATCGCTGCCATCGAGTGGTAGGTTTCGCCGAGCAGATGGTGGTTGTCGCGAGCAAGACCGCGCAGCGTCGCCCCGGGCTCTATGCCGACTGCTTCGACCGCAGTTTCGACGCCGTGCGCAACATACGCCAAAGCCTTCTGCAGGAATGCGGGATTTTCGGCATTCTTTTCAAGCAGGCCGATCAATTGGCGGTACTTGGCGATTGTGCCGAAGGTCAGCACCGGAATATTGACGAGCAGGAAGTCCTGGTTGTGGCCCGGATCGTCGGGCAGCAGCCGCTCACCGTCGATGCCGATGACCTTGATCGCCATTCCTCGCGGTGCCGGAATTTCGTCTGAGTGAATGTCGCCGGGTGCCGAGGACAGGCGGATGACGACCGGGTAGGTCGCGGCCCTTGCAAACATGCCCTGCCGCAGTTGGTCGGGCAACTCGGGCACGACCAGCTCGCCTTTCAGGAAACCGTGGCTTTTCGCATGGGCGTCGCGCACGGCATGGCGGTGCCGCTCGAAGGCACAGCGATTTGTCGATGCCATGGTCGCGAGGATTTCGGTAGTGAGGGCGTCTTCGTTGTCGGCCCGCACTTCGACAGCGGGCGTATACCGCACGTACGACTGATCCATCGTCAGGCCTCCGATTGCGGGGAAAACGATGCGTTAGTCGGCCGGTTCCGCAAAATCGGAAATCAAAGTAAATCTTTCCCGGGGCTGCCTAATTTGATAGCGTTAACCAGCGGCTTGCGATTGATTTGCTTGGATAATTCTGAAGTTCTCCATCAATCTTCAACAAGTATACCGCATTCCCACGCAAAATATTGCCTAGATTCAACATTATAATTGCTTTCACTAGTCGTTGTCACCGTAGTCTATGCAAAATGCGGGGCGTGTCGAAACCAAAAGCGCTCGTGTGCATTGTTACGCTACCGAACAGAACTGGTGGCTCGTATTTCAGTTTCCGCGCCTTCGCACGAGTTTTTGCCTCATGAACGACCGTTCATGCCAGGCTCGCCGGCCACGCCCGATCATCCGGCGCGCCGGCGTGCCGGCTACTTCGGCATAGGTGTGCTGCTGGCGGTCTCCGGCGGCTTTCTCAATGGTCTGCTGCTCGCCAATCTGCCTCAAATCCAGGGTGCGTTGGGCTTGACGCCTGAAGAGGGCGGCTGGCTGACGGCTGCCTATTCAATGACCAACGTCTGCATGAGCCTATTACTCATCAAGTTTCGGCAGCAATTCGGCATGCAGCGGTTTACCCGCATTACACTTGCGGGTTTTCTGGTGCTAAATGTGGCCCAACTGTTCGTGAGCACCTACGCATTCGAGCTTTTTCTGCGCGCTGCGAGCGGTATCGTTGCGAGCGCGCTTTCAACGCTGGCGCTGTTCTACATTATGCAGGCGATGCCCGCGGCCAAGAGGCTCGGCGGGTTCGTCCTGGGCGTCGGGTTCGGACAGATCGCGACCCCGCTCGCGCGCGTGGTATCGCCCGTTATGCTCGCTGGAGGCGATATCCAGAACCTGTTCATTTTCGAGCTCGGCCTGACGCTGGCCTGCCTTGCGAGCGTTGCGCTTTTGCGCCTGCCACCCAGCGAACGGCAGGAATCGTTCGAGCCGCTCGATTTCCTGACGTTCGCGTTGTTTGCACCGGGTATCGCCATGCTTTGTGCGGTTCTGGTCCAGGGCCGCATTATTTGGTGGAGCACGCCCTGGCTCGGCTGGGCATTGGCGGCATCGATGGTCCTCATTTCAGCGGCCTTGCTAGTCGAGCGCAACCGGGCGAACCCCTTGCTCAATACCCGCTGGATCGGCAGCCGCGATGTCCTGCGCTTTGCAGCTGTTGCCGCCGCTATGCGTATCCTGCTTTCTGAACAGAATTACGGTGCGCTCGGCCTGTTCACGGTCGTCGGTATGTCCAATGACCAACTCATAGGCTTTTATGCCCTGCTTACCCTCGCGTCGCTCGCCGGCTTGGTGATCAGCGTGCTTCTGCTCAACCCGCTCGATTTGCTGCGACCGGTGATTTTCGCCACCGC
>JANMKS010000385.1:0-4880 GCA_031372155.1 Sphingomonas sp. | reverse complement strand
CGTACAGTGTGCTTCTGCTCGCGCTGGTCGATGCCGCGCTGCTGCTGGTCGCAGCCGAACTTGCCTGGGTCGTGCGCGCGCATCAGATCGGGATGGCGGTCGCCCCGCTTGCGACCCGACTATTCCCGCTGGTGACATTTGCGCTTTCGTTGCAGTTCGCGATGGTTGCCGTGGGCGTTTATGGAAGCAACTCCATCCAGTCGTTGCGGTTTGCAACTGCGCGCCTGCTCGTTGCCATCTGGGTCGGGGTCATCGTTCTTGCCGCGCTGTACTTCTGGGCACCGGGTTCCACCTTGTGGCGCTCAAATTCGCTCTACGCCATGGCCTTTGCCTTCGTGATGCTGCTCGGCGCGCGCATGGTACTCGATCGGACGCTGGGCAGCGAAGCATTCAAGCGCCGCGTGCTGGTCCTAGGCGCTGGTGCCCGGGCCGACCGGCTGCGAAAGCTGGGGGAGCGACCGGGCGCCGGTTTCACCGTTATCGGCCATGTCGATATGGCCGACGTGCCGAGCGTCATTCCCGCCGCCGTGCCTCGCACCTCGATCGACAGCCTCGTCGACTATGTCACAAGGCTTGAAGTAACCGAAGTCGTCCTTGCGCTCGAGGAGCGCCGTAACGCGATCCCGCTCGGCGATCTGCTTCGTGTCCGCACTGCCGGCGTTCACGTCAATGAGATTACGACTTTTCTCGAACGCGAAACAGGTCGCGTCGATCTCCGCAGCACAAGCCCTTCGTGGCTCATTTTCTCGGATGGGTTCTCGAGCGGGCGGCGGCTGTCCACCGTGGCGAAACGAATTTTCGACATCGGGGTGAGCGGCATACTTCTCGTCACCACGGTTCCGCTTATCGTTCTGACGGCCTTGTTGGTTAAAATGGAAAGCCCGGGATCGGCGTTTTATCGCCAGCGGCGCGTTGGCCTGTTCGGTCAGGAATTCTACATTCTTAAGTTGCGATCAATGCGCGAGGATGCCGAGGTGGGAGGTCAGCCGGTCTGGGCAGCGAAGGACGATGCGCGTATCACACGCGTCGGGCGAGTGATCCGAAAGCTCAGGATCGACGAACTGCCGCAGGTCTGGACGGTGCTGAAGGGCGAGATGAGCTTCGTTGGGCCCCGTCCCGAACGCCCGGTCTTCGTCGCAGAACTCGCCAAGCAGATGCCGTATTATGCCGAGCGGCATATGGTGAAACCCGGCATTACCGGCTGGGCACAGATCAACTATCCCTATGGGGCCAGCATGGACGACGCGCGGCACAAGCTCGAATACGACCTGTATTACGCAAAGAACTACACCCCGTTCCTCGATCTGGTGATCTTGTTGCAGACGTTTCGTGTCGTACTCTTTTCACGAGGGTCACGATGATCGTTCAGGTCGCCTTGTGGGGGCATATCCTTGCCGCGTTGTCGTTCGGTGTGCTCGCCGCGGCGCAGGCAAGCATCGCCCGTAATCAAGCCCAGCGGATTATGTTGTCGGCCGCATGCGCCGCCACGGCATTGTGGGCGATCGCAATTGCCGGTCTCGGCCCGCTCGCCGCGCTTGCCGCACAAGCCGAAACGCTGCGGAACGTCCTCTGGCTGGCGTTCATGTACCTGTTGCTTCGCCGGGGCGAGGGGCCGCATCGAACTTGGTCGATCAGCGCAATCTACGCAGCTTTGGCGCTGGTCGCGACGGCGCAGTCGGGCATTGGGCTTCTGTCCGAATATCTCCCCTCGGATGGCGGACCCGGCGACGCCGTCGCGCAGGCGGCGTTCGTCATGCGAATGATCTTCGCGGTTGGCGCGCTCGTTCTTGTGCACAACCTGTACAGCGCGGCCGACAGCAGTGCCCGCGCGGGGATCGGCTTGCCGATGACCGTGCTCACGGCGCTCTGGGCATACGACCTCAACCTGTACACCCTGTCGTACCTCGCGCGTGAGCCGATGGCGGGACTTCTCGCCGCACGCGGGCTGGCCGTCGCGGCGCTTGCGCCGGTCATGGCACTGGCGGCGCGGCGCAACAGCGGCTGGACAATTCGCCTCTCGCGCACCGTTGCGTTCCGGTCGCTGTCGCTGGTCGCCGTCGCCGGATACCTACTTGCGATGGTGTCGCTGTCGGCACTGCTTGACGCTGTCGGGACGCAGGGCGCGGAATTGGTACAGGTCGCCTTTTTGATCTTCGCGGCTGTGGCGGCCATCGTCCTGCTGCCGAGCAAGCGTGTCCGCGCATGGGCTCGAGTCATGTTGGCGAAGCATATGTTCGCGCACCGTTATGACTATCGCGCCGAATGGCTTCGCTTCACCGATACGCTGGGACGCCCCGGAGATGGCCCTGCACCCCTGAACGAACGCGTGGTTAAGGCCATTGCCGACATCACCGAGTCACCTTCCGGCGTTCTGCTCGTGCCGGAGGACTCGGGGCTTGTGTCGCGATCCGGCTGGAACTGGACGATGGAAAGCATCCCGGCTTTCATTCCGGGCGAGGAACTCCTCACCCTTCTGGGGCAGGGCCGCATTGTTGAAATCGATCCGATTCGTGACGGCGATAGTGGCTCTGAAGCCGAAGCCCGCGTAATCCCGGCGTGGATCGTCGCCGATCCGGCGAACTGGGCGATCATACCACTCATTCACTTCGACAAGCTCGCTGGGGCGGTGCTTCTGGCGCGCCCACTGTTGGCGCGAACGCTCGACTGGGAAGATTTCGACCTGCTTCGTGTGGCGGGCCGCCAGGTTGCCAGCTATCTCGCCGAGGCTCAGGGGCAAGAAAAACTGTCAGACGCGCAGCGCTTCGACGAGTTCAATCGGCGGTTCGCGTTCATCATGCACGACATCAAAAATCTCGTCAGCCAACTGACGCTTGTCACCAGGAACGCGGAACGGCACGCCGACAAGCCGGAATTTCGCGCAGACATGATTGCAACGCTCCAATCGTCGACCGCCCGCATGAACGACCTGCTCGCGCGGCTGTCACAGCATAACACGGGCAAGCCCGAAGAGGCCCGCGCCGTCGCGCTGGGTCCGCTCGTCACCGCTATCGCTGCCGCAAAGCGTGCCCAGCATCCCGTTGTGCTGGCAGGAAACATGGCGTTGAGCGCAATGGCTGACGCTTCCCGGCTAGAGGCGGCTGTCGGGCACCTGATCCAGAATGCTATCGACGCCAGCCCGCACGCCGAACCCGTCACGGTCACGCTGGTACAGAGCGGTGATCAGGTCGGTATCGAGATAGAGGACAAGGGCTGCGGAATGACCAATGATTTCGTGCGGACAAAGCTGTTTCGTCCGTTTGCGTCGACCAAGGACGGCGGCTTTGGCATCGGTGCATTCGAGGCACGCGCTATCGTCGTCGCAATGCAGGGTCGCATGATCGTCGAAAGCGACCCGGGTCGGGGAAGCCGCTTTACCGTCTGGTTTGCCGCCCCGCGGCGATGGCAAGAGGCGCTGGTGGCATGACAGTGCGTGAAGTCAGAAACGAGAACGCAAAACACAAGTTGCTCATCGTCGAGGACGACGAAGGACTGCAACGTCAGTTGCGCTGGGCGTATGACGATTATGAAGTCATCGTGGCGGGCGACCGGCAATCGGCCATCGATGCCCTTCGCGCGCATGAGCCCGACGTGGTAACGCTCGACCTTGGCCTGCCACCCGAGCCCGACGGTACGGCAGAGGGCTTTGCGACGCTCGACGCCATCCTGTCGCTGAAGCCCGACACAAAGGTTATCGTCGCGTCGGGCCACGGCGCGCGCGAAAGCGCCCTGCGCGCAATCGCCAGTGGCGCGTACGACTTTTACGCAAAACCCGTCGATATCGACGAACTGGGCATGATCGTCGCGCGCGCATTCCACCTTCACGCGATCGAGGCGGAAAACCGACGGCTTGCGCACGCCGTGACCGGGAACAGCGTCCTTGGCGGCATGATAACCGGCGCTCCGGAAATGCTCAAAGTCGCACGAACGATCGAGCGTGTCGCAAAGGCCGATGTCTCGGTGATGCTGCTCGGTGCGAGCGGCACCGGCAAGGAACTCCTCGCGCGCGGCCTTCACGACTCCAGCGACCGGCGGCGCGGCGCGTTCGTTGCCATCAACTGCGCGGCAATCCCCGAAACCCTGCTCGAATCCGAATTGTTTGGTCATGAGAAGGGCGCATTCACCGGCGCGGTCAAGACGACCGAGGGCAAGATCGAGCAAGCGCATGGCGGAACCTTGTTCCTTGATGAGATCGGCGACGTGCCGCTGACCCTCCAGGTCAAGCTGCTCCGGTTTCTGCAGGAGCGAGTCATCGAGCGGATCGGCGGCCGCAAGGCGATTTCGGTCGACACGCGCATTGTCTGCGCGACTCATCAGGATTTGGATGCGATGATCGCCGCCCAGACATTCCGTGACGACCTTTACTACCGCCTCGCCGAAATCGTCGTTCGCATCCCTACGCTGGCCGAACGAAGCGGGGATGCCGAATTGCTCGCACGCCATTTCCTGGCGCGATTCGGGTCGATGAACAAGAATGTGAAGGGGCTGTCGCCCGACGCGCTGAGCGCGATCGACGCTTGGAGCTGGCCCGGGAATGTCCGCGAACTCGAAAACCGGATGAAGCGCGCGGTCATCATGGCCGATGGCAAGATGGTGACTGCCGCCGATCTGGACCTGGAGGATGGGGGCGACGACAGCGACGTCATTAACCTGAAGGCAGTGCGAGAGGCAGCGGACCGACGCGCAATCGCCCGCGCGCTCAACCGTGCCGAGGGCAATGTCTCGAGCGCAGCGAAGTTGCTCGGGATCAGCCGTCCTACGCTGTACGACCTCTTCAAAAGCTATAACATTAGTGCCTGACTAAGCTCTTGCCCGCGGTTAGTGAGCCCCATGCACGATGTTCTTCGCCGCATTGCAGACGCGCTGGACCGGATCGCGCCGCC
>JANMKS010000380.1:0-3526 GCA_031372155.1 Sphingomonas sp. | reverse complement strand
AAAAACCCGAACGTCCGTTTTCGCATCGCCAGTTGATCGAATGCCTGCGCACAGGCGAAGCGAAATTTGGCTGGGACAAGCGCATCGCGAAACCCGCCAGCGTGCGCGACGGCAACTGGCTGGTCGGGCTGGGCATGGCGGTCGGCTATCGCGGCGCGCCCACGGGCAAGTCTGCGGCGCGCGTGCGGCTGGTCAAAGACGGCCGCATCGTCGTCGAAACCGATATGACCGACATCGGCACAGGGAGCTATACGATCATCGCGCAGACCGCCGCCGAGATGATGGGCGTAGGCATCGACCACGTCGAGGTGCGCCTCGGCGACTCGCGCTTTCCGGTATCCTCGGGATCGGGCGGACAATGGGGCGCGACCAGCTCGACCGCGGGCGTCTTTGCGGCGTGCGTCAAGCTGCGCGAGGCGGTTGCGCGCGAACTCGGGTTCGATCCCGCAGGCGCGGTTTTCGAGAACGGGTCGGTTGGGGCGGGCGGGCGTAGCGTGAAGCTGGCGCAGGCCGCACGCGACGGCGACATCAGCGCGGAGGATTCGATTGACTTCGGCGACACGCAGAAGCGCTTTGTACAGTCGACCTTCGCGGGACACTTCGTCGAGGCGGCGGTCGATGCAGCGACGGGCGAGGTGCGCATCCGGCGGATGCTCGCGGTGTGCGCGGCGGGGCGGATCATCAACCCGAAATCGGCGCGCAGCCAAGTTATCGGCGCGATGACTATGGGGGTCGGCGCGGCACTGATGGAGGAACTCGCGGTCGACAAGCGCTTCGGCTTTTTCGTCAACCACGACCTTGCCGGGTATGAAGTGCCGGTCCACGCTGACATCCCGCACCAGGAGGTGATATTCCTCGACGAAGTCGACGACAAGACTTCGCCGATGAAGGCCAAGGGCGTTGGCGAACTGGGTCTCTGCGGTGTCGCTGCCGCAATCGCCAATGCAGTCTATAATGCCACCGGCGTGCGTGTGCGCGACTACCCCATTACGCTCGAAAAGCATCTCGACAAGCTGCCCGCGCTCGACTTTGCTTAAGCAGTCATACGGTCGGGACCCGCAGTCGCCGCCCCGAAGTCTCGGACGATTTCGGCGAGTACCGACAGGGCCAGGACCTGCGGGTCACGTGACGCCGCAATCAGGCCGATGGGCGCGCGCAAAGTGGCGATCCGCTCAGGCGAAACATCGAGGGCTGTGAGCAATTCGACGCGGCGCGCATGGGCCCCGCGACTGCCCATCGCGCCCACGTAAAACGCGGGCGTCGCAAGCGCTTGGGCGATCAGCGCGGCTTCCCAGTCATGGTCGTGGAAGACAAAGGCGACCGCGGTCCAGCGATCGGCGGTGAGCGACGCGATGTCCTCCGGCGTTTTGAGAACCGTCACGGGAACATCGGCTGCTTCGAGGCGCACGGCGATCTCGCGGTCGGACGTCAGCACGCGCGTTGCCGCCCCCAGCGCCCGCGCCTGCCGGTCGAGCGCCTCGACCGAAGCGCCGTGACCGACGATCAGAACTTCGAGCGGCGGGGTATGCGCGACCGAAATTCGGTCGGCATCGCGCAAAGTGCGCCAATCGACCGTCCCCGGCTTAATCACGACCAAGCCGCCGGCCAGCGGAAGTTCGAGCACGAACGGTTTGCGCTGGCCGAGCAAAGTCTGCGCTTCGCGAAAACCGTCGCGGTCGCTGATGGGGCTGACGAGGATATCCATAGATCCGCCGCACGGCAGGCGAATGTCGATATAGCGCGAGCCCTGCCCGAACCGCACTTCGCGCGGCGCGCCGTCACGTATTGCCTCGCGCGCTTCTGCGACGATCGCCGCCTCTACGCACCCGCCTGACAGTGAGCCGCACCATTCCCCGCACGCGTCGACCGCGAGGTGTGATCCCGGGTTGCGCATCGAACTGCCGGTGACTCTGGTCACCGTGACCAGCGCAACCGGCCCTATTGCCGAGCGGTCCGCAAGGAAGCTGAAAATCTCGACCCGGTCCATGAATGTGAGCTATGCGGTGGCATGGCGATCGAAAGCAAACGTGTTGTGGCCATTCTGCTTGCGGCCGGGCATTCCCAACGCTTCGGGCGCGACAAGTTGGCTGAGCCCTTTCAAGGTATGCCGCTGGCATATCATGCGGCACGCGCCCTTGCGTCGGTTGACTTCGCGACACACATCGCAGTCGTCGGTCCGACTGGCGTGGATTTCGTGCAATTCGGGTTCGACATCGTGCGTCCGCCCCAAGGGGCCCTGATGAGCACGTCAATCGCCGCAGGTGTTCGTCTGGCCGCCGATGCCGAATGCGATGCCTGCCTGATCGCCCTGGCCGACATGCCATGGGTGCCGGCCGAACACTTTCGCGCGCTGATGCACGCTCACCAAGGTGAGATAACCGCCACATCAGTAGCACCGCTTAAGATGGTACCCGCGCTGTTTGGACGTGCACTGTTTCCCGCGCTCTGTCGGCTCCGAGGCGACAATGGCGCTTCAGGCCTTCTCGGCACCGCCGACGCAGTCTCCATGAGCAGTTCATCAGCTTTTGACATCGATGTACCGTCGGATCTCCTGATTTAGGAACTGCGTCAGTTTTCTGCATTCGCCGACATTGCCGCCGTTGAATCGCGCATGATCGCTTGACATAATCTGCCGTTTGTTTGGCCCTCATCCTAGGCGAGTAAGATGCGCGGCAGCCCAATGTGGGATATCGCGGATCACCGCTTCCTGATCGAAGTCGTTGAGGGGATTGTGAAAGCTGCCTTCGTAGAGCCTCAACGTTTTATCTGCTGCCCCGACGTTGGCGTCGAAACGCTGACTGCCGCTAAGTTTGGCCGCTTTGTCTTCGGCGCCGTGGAGGATCAGCACGGGCAGTTCGATCCGTTCAAAGCTCTTTTTGAGCGTTTGATCAGCGCGAACCAGCGCCGCCAGCGTCCGTGTCGGCTGGCTTTCGTGAGCCATGAGCGGATCGGCGTTCAGCGCGGCCACGACGCCGGCGTCGCGCGAGAAATCCTGGTTTTTCAACCGCAGCACGCTGGCGTTCGGCGAATGTGGCTCAGCCCCTTAATAGCGGCTATCGCGAAATCGGGGGCTAGCAGTTCATGCGCGAAACTCTCGGTGATGAGCCCCCTCGGGTTCCGTCACGCGGGCCATGCAAAGTGCGGCGACAACCAGGGTTGCGGCGGCAAAAGCCATCGTCCAGATCGGCTCATCGGGGAAGAAGTACTTCATGACCGACCCCATGACCGTTGACACAAGCAGTTGCGGGACGACCACGAAAACGTTGAACAGGCCCATGTAGATGCCGAGCTTGCGCTGTGGCAGGCTCGACGCGAGGATTGCGTAGGGCATCGCCAGGATCGATGCCCAGGCAATTCCGATACCCACTTCGCTCAGCAGCAAGAGCTGCGGATTTTCGATCACAAAGAAGCTGGCGTATCCGGCTGCGCCGCAAAGCAGCGCGGCGGCGTGTGTGCGCACACGGCCGACGCGCGCTGCCATGATCGGAAGTATCGTGAGCGCCGCAACGGCCGCAACACCGTTATA